>JAITWL010000161.1 GCA_031285285.1 Deferribacteraceae bacterium
ATGCGAAGATGTTGAAAAAAGATGCCAATTGAAATAGATGCGAAGAAAGTCAAGATAGAAGGTACATATTATCACGAAGATGGCAGCCTGCTTGGCAAGGTGCTCTTTGAAGAAAACTATGTGGTAAGTGGCGCAATGGCAAATGGCAACCCACTGACCAAAGCCTTTCTCAAAGACTATGGCTTAATGCTGAAACCAGCAAAAAGCGGCAAGGTGCAATATTTTGACCCAAACAAGAAATATTTTGAAGGTGTAGACCTTAGCCAGCTGTGGGCTGACAAACCATACATTGCCAATGCGCCTACTGATAAGGATCTGAAACGCATCAAGGACAAATTTGGCTTTAAACTGCCCGCCTCATATGTATGGCTACTAAGCCAACACAATGGTGGTGTAGGCTGAATGCACAATACTTTCAACAGGATGAGAAAACAAGCTGTTCTGACGATGAAGGCTGGCTCACTGTGCCAAGCATACTGGGGATAGGCAAGTGCAAGAGCTGGATGGATAGCATGATTGATCAGAATGATCACAATGCTGAATTGATAGTCGATTTTGATGATGACTATGAAAACGGAGAGGTAACAGCAGCCGACTTTGGGCTGATAATCTGCAACGGCATCAGGCGGGCACGACTACGTATTCCTTGATTATCGTGATTGTGGTGTAGATGGCGAACCCTGCGTGGTGCATATGGATATTGAAACAGAGAGCATCACCCACTTGGCAGATAACTTTGAAGAGTTCATCAGTGGGCTAAGCCCTATTGGCGGCGAAGATGAGGATGACGAAGAGTAGAGAAAAGCAGTGGAATGGCTTGGGTATAGCACCGCTATACCCGTAATATCGCCGTAGACAAGTATCCTATATCCTTAGGTAGTTCACCTGCACATAGATCAAAGATTTGCTCTCCGCTAAGAGCCAAGCGGTGTGCTAACATTGCCTCTTGTGGTGGATATTTTTTGATATAGTCTAATAGCACAGGCAGGCGCTTACCTACTTTCATAAGCACAAGCGTGGCAAAGCTTTCTGCCAGCTTGTGTAGCTCATCCACACTTTCTGGCATCGGAAGCACGCAAAAGCGCTCCTGCAAATCGCCTAGGCAGATCTCCGCACGATTTGCCGCGGCCACATAGGATGGTATCCCCGCCACAAACTCATATGCTGCGCCCAATTGCTTCAGCTGCCTTGCAAGATAGCGCGCAGTGCTATATAGCATGCTATCGCCGAGCGTTACGAAGGCTATAGTCGCACCTTTAGCGGCTTCTGCTGCGATCTCTTGAGCGAGTGCAGCATAAGCTTTTTCAGATTCATCATGTCCATCAAGCATCGGGATAGAGATGATGCGCTTCTTCGCAGCCGTTACGTACGGCGCAGTGATGGTTTCAGAGACGCTATTGCCATCGCCACTCTTTGGAAGATATACCAAATCAGCCTCTTGCAAAAGCCGTGCGGCCTTCACAGTGACCAGCTCTGGATCGCCAGGGCCTATGCCTAATAGATATATCATGCTAACACCTTGCCTATCACAAATATTGTTGGCTGCTCAGCCTTGCTGCCCTTTGCTAGCTCTGCCACTGTGCTTATCTCTAGGCTTTCATCTGTCTGCCCCAGCTTAGAGGCTGTCAATGCTGGTGTATCGGCGGCTAGGCCAGAGGCAATCAGCTTGGTAGCTATGGCTGCGATATGCTTCGCGCCCATATATATCACTAGCGTAAGCTTTGATGCCGCAAGCGATGCCCAATCATAGTCGGGCATGTCATCATCGTGCGGCTCGCCCTTTGCCTTGGCGTGGCCTGTCAAAAAGATAGCACCTGAGCCTGTAAGCCTATCTGTAAGCGGTGCTTGCACTTTTGCTAGCGCACTGCTGGCTGCTGTCACCCCAGGGATGATTTCTATCTCAGCTTTGCAGCTGCGGGCAACAGTTAGCTCTTCTGCAATACGCGAAAAAAGCAGACTATCACCACCTTTCAGGCGTGCGACTGTCTTGCCATGCATCAGCTCTTGCTCAATGCGTTGGTTGATCTCGTCTTGGCTGACGTGGCTTTGATAAGCCGTCTTACCTACATAAACTTTCTCTGCTTCAAGCCCTTCCAGCACGGCTGTGTCGATCAAGCTATCATAAAGAATAATATCCGCACTACTCAGCGCCCGAAAGCCGCGCAGCGTTATCAAATCTGCCGCTGAGCCTGCGCCTACGGCTATGTACTTCCCTTGCATTATCTATTACACTCCTAAAACTGCTCGAATAAACTCTCTAGCATGTCGAAAATAGTCGAAGGCTATTTTTTCAAAAGCTATGTAGTAAAATTGCATACTAAATATCAATATCACCATGCCGACGGCGATTTTTATGGGAAAGCCGACTACAAGGAGGTTCATCTGTGGAATTATGCGTGCCATAACGCCCATCACTACATTTGTGGCCATCAGCACAATCAGCGCAGGCGCAAGCAGCGTCAGCGCGACCACAAATACCTTTGCAAAAAGCGATACGGCAAATTTAAACGCATTCTCCTGAAATATAAAATCACCTGGCGGTAAGAGCGTGAATGAGTAGGCAACAGCCTCTATAATCAGCCTTGGCCCGCCAATGGCCACAAACAACAGTATTGTGATGATATTTTGAATCTGCGCCACATACGAAAACGAAGCGCCAGACTCAGGATCCATCACGTTGATCATGCTAAAGCCCATCTGAAAGTCCACAAGATAGCCACCCAGCTGTATACCCGTGAATAGCGTGCTTGTAAGCGTGCCTATCGACATGCCTATCATCAGCTCTTTCAGTATCGTAATAATCAAAAATAAAGTCGGCACATCCCCAGTATACGGCACTGGCGGCACTAATGGATATAACACCGCTGCAAGCACAATGGACACAGCCATCCGCAGCTGTGCGCGTATCATATTGCTGCCAAATAGCGGCACTGTGAATAATATGCCTCCCGTCCTTATCACCACTAAAAAATAGGTGATTAAGCGGGTCTGGTCAAAGAGATCATAAAAATTAGGAATCATTTTATTCAATCTCCTCGCGCGTTGCTCGTCGAGGATCGCGGCTTTATCCGCGGCTGGAAACCAGCCTGTGGTACGCCGCTCCGCAATTCAGTCGCTTCGCTCGTCTTGCGGCCCCATCCCAGCAGCCTTTGGCTGCTGCCTTCCCAAAGGGAAGGTCTTTTTCGCCGCTTTGCTTTGCTCGCTTCTATCCGCTTCACCTAATTTTAAATCACCCTAACTTCATAAAATTTGACCACAATGTATCAACAGCCTTATATGGATCGTGACCGCCAGCTGCTATAGCCTCATTCAGCTTGCTATTGGTGAAATATTCACCAAATACGCGCTCCTTGACTATGCCTTGCGCAGCATACAGCAGGCGAGCGCTCTTCTTATCACCCTTGTGAGTGGCAAGAAAGCTATTGATGCTCTCCCGCAGCTCTTCGATTCCCTCGTTCTTGAATGCGACTGTCTTTATCACAGGTGGCTGCCAAGAAGCCTCGCCATGTCTAGGTGCAAGCTCCAGCATCATCTGGAGATCGCGCGCTGTGCGGTCTGCACCTTCTCTATCGGCTTTATTGACCACAAAGATATCTGCTATCTCTAAGATTCCAGCTTTGATGGCCTGTATGTCATCGCCAAGGCCAGGCACAGTGACCACCACCGAGCAATCGGCCACTGAGGCTATCTCCACCTCATCTTGGCCGACACCAACCGTCTCCACTATGATAATATCCTTGCCCATAGCATCAAGCACTGCAGCTATATCTATCGCAGACACAGACATGCCACCAAGATGCCCACGAGTGGCTACACTGCGGATAAATACATCCTGATCCATAGCATGGTCAGCCATCCGTATGCGATCGCCAAGGATAGCCCCACCGCTGAAAGGCGATGAGGGATCAATAGCGACTACGCCCACTGTCATACCCTGTTTCCGATATGAAGATATCAATGCATCAGTGAGGGTGCTCTTTCCCGCACCCGGAGCGCCTGTGATACCTATTATCGCGGCCTTGCCAGTGTGCGGCCAGATATTGCGCATGTATTCAGCGTAATCTTGGCTACGATCATCCACAATACGCATCAAGCGCGCAGCTGCACGGACATCACCCTCAATAATCTTTTCTACAAGCTTTTCGCGATTCATCACGCGCGAGCTTTAACGTTGTTATTGACAAAATTAACCACGTCTGATGTGGCTGTGCCAGGGGTAAAGATTTCAGCTACGCCAGCTTTTTTAAGCGCTGGTATATCTTCATCTGGGATAACACCGCCGCCAAATACCACGATGTCGCTTGCATTTTTCTCTTTCAATAGCTCTACAATCTTAGGGAAAATAGTGTTATGCGCGCCTGAAAGTATGCTAAGACCGATGCCATCTACATCTTCCTGAATGGCAGTGTTCACAATGGCTTCTGGAGTCTGTCTCAGGCCAGTGTAGATCACTTCAAATCCTGCATCTCTCAGCCCACGAGCGATAACTTTCGCCCCTCTGTCATGCCCATCTAAGCCTGGTTTTGCAACAAGTATCCGAATCATATATGTATCCTCCAAATTTTTTTCATTCGTGTTGCCATTATAGCACAAAAATCGCCCTTGTAAATTACTCAATTTGCAGTTAAGATTTATCTATGAATAATCTACCGCAAGACCACCTATTAATGAAGCTTTCCGACATAGCGAGGAAGGCAGGCAAAATCACTCTGGCCTATTTTCGCACAAGCACAGAAGTCGCTGAAAAGGCTGACGGATCGCCTGTGACAAAGGCTGATCAAGAAGCTGAGGCGTATATAGTGGATGCTTTGCGTCAGCTCTATCCAGACATTCCCTTTATTGGGGAGGAAAGCTGCACAAATGCTGCTCCTAGCCAGCTAAAGCGCTATTGGTGCGTAGATCCGCTTGATGGCACACGTGAATTTATCAATAATCGCCCAGAATATACTGTGAATATAGCATTAGTAGAAGATGGCTACCCCATAGCAGGCGTGATATATGCGCCAGCACTTGATCATATGTATATAGGGAGCATGGAGACGGGCTCTTATATGAAATCACGCGCGTCAGGGGTGTTTGCTAATCATGGCTTTCAGCGCTTACCGCTGACCGCTGATAATATGCCATTCACAGTGGTCATGAGCCGTATGCACCCAACAGCTGGTGCAGAGCAAGGCTTGCTGGCAGAGCTTAAGGCCAAGCGCCCTGATATGATGGTGCGAGTGCTTGGCAGCTCGATAAAATTCTGTATGGTGGCTGATGGCAGCGCGGATATGTATTTTCGTGCAGGTAGGACAATGTTTTGGGATAGCGCCGCTGGCCATATCATCGCCAAAGCGGCAGGCTGCAAAGTCGTCCGCTGGGATAGCCGCGAAGAGCTAGTCTATAACACCGATGCACTAGAGAATCCCGCATTTTTGGTGTATAATCCGAAAAGATGGAATGAATCTTCGGAATAGTCCACCGTTTTCAAGGTGTGGTCATT
>JAITWL010000235.1 GCA_031285285.1 Deferribacteraceae bacterium
AGCCTCACTAACGATAGCCTAGATAACTATACTTTTGTCAGCTCAAGGGCTTACGATGTTAATGCCATCAATAAGCAAGTCAGCACTAATATTGAGCTGCCCAAAGACTTTTTTAATACATCTGGTGTGTACAAAGCAGTGATTCAGGGCGGCAATGAATACTATTACGTATCCACAAGCACTTTTATCATCAGCGACCTTGGTATCAATCTGCGCAAGCATCAAAATGGCACATATGATATCTGGGCGCGCTCCCTCAGGACTGGCCAGCCAATAGAAGGCGTCACTGCTAGATTTATATTCAGTGATGCTTCTGAGAGCATGGGTGTCACTGATTCTTTGGGGCATATCAAGACAACAGCTTTAACTAGCAAAGGCTCTCTATATACGCTGGTGGCCGAGAAGGGCACCAATGTGGCTATTATAAATCTTGCCCGTGCGATGGACTTGTCAGATTATGATATAGCTGGCAATCCGCATACACCAATACAGGCCTATGTTTATGGCCCACGAGACTTATATCGTGGTGGAGAGACAGCACGCTGGAATATCCTTGTGCGTGATTATGATGGAAAGCTTGTAGACCCAGGCAGTATTAAGATAACACTCACCGACCCTAAGGGCGAGGGGAAAGATACACGAAACGTCACTATTGATAAAGAATATGGCTATTATGAATATTCATATAATCTCCCTGCCAATGCTGCCACTGGCGTGTGGAAGCTTACCACTACAGCTGGCACAAGTGTCAATGTGCATAATTTCTCGGTGGAAGACTTTATGCCAGAGACTATGCGCCTGATCCTTGGTGAGCAAGGCGAGCCGCTGATAGTGTCTAAATCTAAAGCGCTAAACCTGCAAGCTCATGGCGAATATCTATATGGAGCAGCAGCCAGCGGCAATTCTATAGAAGGCACATACGACATTCGTCCAGGCGTGCTAATCTCCGACAAGTGGCGTGGATACCGTTTTGCACAAGATGATGTGGCGAACCGCTCTTCTAATAACTATCTCAAGGATGGCAAGCTTGATGAAGATGGCAATATCTCATGGAGCATATCTGATAACGCAACAAAGGCGATAGAAGATAAAAAGCAGCCTGTACGGATTCGATACTTTGTCACCCTCTTTGAATCGGGCGGCAGAGCTGTGAACAGGGTGAAAGAATACGTCTATCTGCCCACAGGCGGCGCAATAGGCATCAAAGCAGGCTATGAAAACTTTGCATCCACTGATACTGACACAAATTTTAGTATTATCAATATCAATGCAGCTGGAGAGGCTGTCAGGGCGAAAGTTTCTGTGACCCTTATGCGAGATGAGCGTAGCTATTATTGGGATTACAATTCAAACACTGGCTGGCGCTCTTATTTCACATCGGCCGCCTATCCTATAAAAACTTTTGACACTGAGATAGGCACAAAGCCGCTGGAGCTGCCATTTAAGCTTGAATATGGCTACTATAAGCTAGTGGTGAAAAATCTTGCCACCTCACAAGAGACTGTGCTTGATATCTCCGCAGGACAATACTGGTATGATGAGGATGGCGGCGGCTCTAGCAATGTCATCAAGCCTGATAGCCTCACGGTCACCTTTGATCGCGCCGCATACGTAGAGGGAGCGACAGCCAAGGTAACTATCAGCTCGCCTTATGATGGCCAAGGGATGCTATTTGTTGAAACAGGCGATGGGCTGATTTGGTCAGAGCGGATCACTGTGAAAAATAATAAAGCTACTGTGACCATGCCAATAGCACAATCTTGGAATAGGCATGATATCTATGTATCCGCCTTTGTAGCCAGAAACGAAGCCGAGATGGAGAAAACGCAGAATAGCCTTGTGTATGGCATCGCGCATCTGCCTATAGATAGGCAGGCACGTAAAATTGAGCTGGACATGACTTATCCTGCCACTGTCGAGCCTGATACTGATTTTGAAGTGGTCATCCGCGCTAAGGATGGCGCGAAGCAAGCTGGCGCTATGGTAACACTCGCGGCAGTAGATCAGGGTATCCTTTCGCTGAAAGCCTTTGACACGCCTGATGCTTGGAAATACTTCTTTGGCAAGAAGATGTATGGCTCGGTGATCTATGACAACTTTTGGCAGGTCATCCACAAGTATAGCGCAGCTATGGCTACGCGCTATGGCGGCGATGCTGGCTTGATGGCTGCAGGCGGTGCATTAGCACGAGCTGATGTGAATATCATATCGATTTTTAATAAACCTATCAAGCTTGATGGCAAGGGCGAAGCTCGCATCAAGCTAAATATACCATCATTCAATGGTGAGCTACGCATGATGGCTATGGCCTTCTCCAAAGATGCCTTTGGCATGAAGGAAGGCGTGATGAAGGTCGCTCAGCCAATAATCACAGAGCTATCAACCCCGCGCTTTATGGCGACTGGCGATCAGGTGGAGCTGGCGCTCGATCTGCGCAACATGACAGATGCAAGCCAGAATCTCACTGTGAAAGTGGAAGCTAGCGCCCCACTAGCTCTTGTGAAAGGATTTAGCCAAAGTGTAGCCCTAGCCAAGGGCGCAAGGCAGGTGCTCAATATCCCTGTGCAGGCAGTGGGATCGAGCGGCTATGGCGAAATAAAGGTGACTATGTCTGGCCTAGATAGCCCTAAGGTGAAGACATGGCGTGTGGCTGTGCGTTCGCCATATCCAGCGATCACAAAAACAGTGCTGCTCAATATTCCTGCGAATCAGACGGCAGCTTTCTTTTCTGGCGGGCTAGGCGCTTATGTTAAAGATTCCGCCTATCTCAGCGTCTCTGTGGATACCATTCCGCCGCTTGGGCTGGAGGCTCATTTTGCCTATCTGCTACAGTATCCATATGGTTGCCTTGAGCAAACTGTATCTAGCACATTCCCGCTGATTTATGCTTCCGAAAGCATCCGCAAGCGCTATAATATGTCGCTGCCACGCGGCGGCACTCAGGCAGAGCTGGTGGCTATGGGTCTTGATCGCCTCTATGCTAAGCAATTGCCAAGCGGCGGCTTCGGCTACTGGGATTCATCATCCGAGGAATCTTCATGGGCATCAGTATACGCAACTGAGCTTTTGAATGAGGCTAAAAAACGTGGCTTCACAGTGAATCAAGCTCGCTTAGATAGTGCTAATAATAGACTTGCAAACTATGTGCGTAGAGATATCCAAAATCCATACTCATCTTACTATGATAGCGCAAATCACTACACCACAGCCACCAAGGCCTATGCAGCCTATGTGCTTTCTAAATATAGCAATGCCCCTCTGGCGGATATAAGGGATGTCTACGCACGCTATGCCACTAATGCAGCCTCGCCTGTGCCGCTCTTGCATCTTGCCATCGCGCTAAAAAATGCAGGCGATAGTGCCAAGGCTCAAGAAGCCTTTAATAAAGCCACAAGCATCACAATGGCGGCCAATAGATATTATGGCGATTATTCCAGCACCCTGCGTGAAAATGCGTGGGCGATAGCGCTTTACACAGAATTTGATAGCAAAAATGCTGATACGATTATTGATATGCTGCAAGCTCTCTCCAAAACAATGGGTAATCAATCATGGTTTAGCACACAAGAGCGCTTGAGGCTCTTTATGGCAGCTGTTTCTATGAGTGAATCTGCGGCTACTGCCATCAAAGGCAGCATCACAGCTGATGGAAAGACTGAGAGCGTTGATGCCAAACAGTATACAGGCGTATGGCGTGCGGAAACTCTTGATAAAAATATCGAATTTAAATCAACTAACGACAGAACAGTCTATGCCAGAGCTGAATTTAGTGCCTATCCTAAGCAAAAGCCAGCACCAGTAAGCCGTAATGCTTCTGTGCAACGGCAATATTATGATGAATCTGGTAATAGTCTTAATTTGGCTAATGTGCAGGCAGGCGACTTTGTGCTTGTCCGCCTCTACCTTACTGTGGATATGAATACAGCCGATGGGCTACTGGTGGACTTACTGCCAGCGGGCTTTGAGCTGGAGAATCAGAATCTGGATAATAGCCGCAAGCTTTCGAGCTTCAAGCTGCCAGCTAGAGATGCCGCACAAGTGATCTATAGCGAATACCGCGACGACCGCTTTGTGGCAGCTGTCAATATGCGCAAAGGCCAGAAAGCCTCAGTGTATTACATAATGCGAGCTGTCACCCCAGGCACATACGCCAACACGCCGCCATATTTTGAAGATATGTATAGGCCATCTGTCCGCGCGATTGGGCAGACTGCACCTGATAAGATTATGATAAGCGGTAAATAGGAGTAGATGCACAATGAAACTTAAATGGTTGGAGGGCTTACAACCCTCCAACCTATTTTGAATAGGAACACAAAGCATGGATTCTGATCTATTAATATATCAAGCTGAAAATGGCAAAATACGGGTGGATGTGCGGCTGGAGGATGAGACCGTATGGCTCACGCAGTCACAGATGGCGCAGCTATTTGATAAAAATGTACGCACAATAAGTGAGCATATTAGTAATATTTTTGATGAAAATGAGCTAGATAAAAGTTCAGTTATCCGGAAATTCCGGATAACTGCAAATGACGGTAAATCCTATGATACAGCCCATTACAATCTTGATGTCATCATCTCAGTAGGCTATCGTGTCAAATCCGTCCGTGGTACTCAGTTTCGCATATGGGCGACTGGCAAATTGCGTGATTACATCGTGAAGGGCTTTGTGCTCAATGATGATCGCTTCAAAAGCGGCTCTTCGATGAACTATTTTAATGAGCTGCAAGAACGAATCCGCGAAATCCGCATTTCGGAGCGTTTTTTCTATCAAAAAGTGAAAGATATTTATACCACAAGCATAGATTACGATCCCAAAGACGCGAAAACGATTGAGTTTTTTAAAATTGTCCAAAACAAGCTACTTTGGGCTATAAGCAGTCAGACAGCCGCAGAGCTAGTCTATCGTAGGGCAGATGCAGCAGAGCCGCTAATGGGTATGCTTTCATTTGATAAAGGCACACAAAAGTCCATTCACAAAAGCGATGTGAGCGTTGCAAAAAATTATCTCAATCAAGATGAAATTACACTGCTTGGCTTGTTGGTGGAGCAGTATCTTGCCTTTGCTGAAACTATGGCGCAGCAACAAA
>JAITWL010000239.1 GCA_031285285.1 Deferribacteraceae bacterium
TTGCCTTTTTCCATAGGCACTTCGATTATATTGCCAAATTGATCGAGCCCCTTGGTGTTTCGCTGATTTTTTGTCACCAAAGTATGCACATCTTTGATAAAATTAATGCTTATCCCACGATTGACAGCCACAGCATCAAATACATAATTGATGCCATTAAGCTGATCTCGTAGGTGCGACATAAGCTGAGATGTTGCTATATCACTGTCGCTATAATTTACATGCGATTCAAAAAAGCCGCGTTCCACGAGCATATGTGAGGCGCTCCGCTTCAAATCATACAAGCGCTCAATAATGCCTGTTTCAACAGCATGCTCTCGCTTGAGCTTGGCCAAGAATTCGTCATATTCAGCTGAACCCTGCAACACCTGCTGTCGCTTAAACCATGAGGGCGCAATATCATCAATTCGCGAGGTATCTTCTTTTATCCATTCATGGGGAAACTTCACAGGTTCCCATAATTTATGCTCGTCCATTTAACCACCAAAATCACTACCACTTCTAAACAGATTATAGCACTATTATTGTATAGAAACAAGCATGTAGAAATTGTGTAGCCCGCAGGCTTAATTATGCGGGCTATGTGATTATAAACGTGCTAAAATTGGCGAAGGGCCGCTCTCGGCATCTAAGAAAACATGGCAGCATGGATGCTGACGCAATATAGACGCAGGGCATGCCGTTTCTATCGGCCCATTTATCATGCTGGTGGCTGCAGCGGTCTTGCTCGCCCCAGGAGCAGTGCACACCACAGCGGCTGCACTTAGCAATATCGGTATAGTCAGCGTGAAAGCCGTCTTTGGGACAGCGTCCAGCGTAGCAAAGCAGCCATCATGCACTTGCTGCATGCGGCTGACCTCGTCTAAATTTATCACCCTCACTCTGTGCGGATCGGCAAAATCTGCCACTGGTGGGTCGTTGAATGCAATATGTCCATTCTCACCTATGCCACAAAGCAGCATGTCTATAGGAGCCGCCTTGAGGAGTGCTGCATAGCGCTTGCATTCTGTTATCTCATCGGCGTCACCTCGCAAATAGTGCACGTCTTTAAAAGGGAGCTTACCGAAGAAGCGCTCCTTTAGCCAATTGCCAAAATTCTGTGGAGCATCAGCAGGCAAGCCAATATATTCATCCATATGGAATGCTGTGATCCTGCTCCAGTCAATACGTTTGCTTTGCACAAGATATGCTAATACTTCATTTTGCGATGGCGCTGATGCTGCAATCAGCCGCAGCTCTTCTTTCTGCTGCAACATAGCTAGCAAAAGCGCCTCGGCCCTCTCTCCTGCGGCTTTGCCCATAGCGGCACGCGTGTCGTGAATCTCCACTGAGAAGCTTAATTTGCGCATTAATTCACCCTTTTTAGCACTAGCGCCACAAGTGGTGGCAGATATAGTGTTACTTTTTCAAATGCACCACCAGCCGACATGGAAAAATGCTCTGTTGCACCCTCAAGATTGCCATGACCAGCATATTTCTTGTTATCTGAGCTCAAAATCTCCACATATTTGCCTGGCTTCACCCATAGCTCAAGGCCGCTTTGGGTCTGTGTTTCATTAAAGTTAAATGCGAATAGCAGCTCACCGCGCTCAAAAGCAAATACACGCCCGCCATCATCCATATAGCGCAGGATCGGATCAGTAGTGAAGCTATCAATATGTGCCTGCAATACATCTGTGAGACTATCAATATCAAATTGCCCTATAGCACCATATCTGATATCTTCCCGCTCTGTCAAATGCCATTGGCGGTGGCCATAGTCAGCTGCATCTATCCATTCTGGGTGGCCAAACTCATCCCCCATAAAGCTCATATAGCCATGACCAGCAGTGGAAAGCGTTATCAGGCGCATGAGCTTGTAGAGCGCTATCCCGCGCGATGTATTCCAGTTCTCTTTAAACACAGACATGTATTCATACATATCATCGCCTATGAGCCGCCAGATCATAGCATCATGACTATTTATCGACTGATCGTGGCTGGCTACATAGCTGATGGTACGCTCATAGCGGCGGTGGTTATTCATTTCATACCACATAGTGCCCACTGTGCGACCTTCTTTGATAAATTTTGCCCAAAAATCAGGCACTCCCATAGCAAAACGATAATCAAAGCCAAGTCCACCCTCTTCTGGAGCGGATGTCATGCCTGGCATACCGCTAAATTCCTCTGCTATAGTGATATTAGCCTCACCCATCTCGTGTGTAAGTTTATTAGCAAGCGATAGATAGAGCAAGCCAGCTTCATCAATTCGCGGCCTACCGCTGGCATTAAAAAAGCAGCGGCCAACATTATTAAAATCATCGCCAAAGCCATTATCCACATAGATCATGTTGCCCACAGCATCAAAGCGGAAACCATCCAAATTGTATTCTTCCAGCCAATAGCGGCAGTTTGAAAGCAAGAAACGCCGCGACATCTCTAGGGAGTAGTTAAATGAACGAGTGCCCCACTGATTATCCTTATCAGCAAAGAAATATGGGGTGCTGTCATACATAGCTAGCGCCTGTTCAGTGTTTGGCGCAGAGTGGCTGTGCGTGATATCAAGAATCACAGCTATCCCCAGCTCATGGGCAGTGTCCACAAGGCGTTTAAAGTCATCAGGGCTGCCAAAACGCGAGCTAGGTGCGAAATAGCTTGATACCTGATAGCCAAAAGACTTATATAATGGATGCTCAGGCACGCCCATCAGCTGAACGGCTGTGTAGCCATATTTTTTGATGCGTGGCAGCACATTTTCAGTGAACATATTATATGTACCAACGCTATCCCATGTGCGCCCTTCATATGGCTGAGCTATGCCGATGTGTGCCTCATAAATCCTTGGAAATGTAAGCTTTGCACCAAGCGCCTTATGCTTAGCCTTGTATGGTGTTGGCGGATCCCATACGCGAGCGCACCATTGCTCCTGTATACGCGGATCTTGCTCCACCCACTTTGCAAAAGCTGGTACACGCTTAGTGTGACCATGAGTAGTGGCTGATTTGAAGTGCAATTCTATATACCTGCCATGAGGCAACGCTTCAAAAGGTAGCTTCAGCTCCCATATGCCATCACCGCCTCGCTGAAAGCGGTATCCTTCATCATGACCAAAATTGATAGCATCTGTGGTGAGGTATAGCTCTTGCGCTGCGGGCATCCATTCGCGTAATATCCAGCCATCAGCCGATTTATGCATACCTAAGAAAGTGTGAAGGTTGGCATAATTATAAAGTGAGCCATAGCTGCCTGTGAGCCTTTCATATTCCTTCTTGAATAGCATATTGCGGCGCTCAAAGAAGCGTGCATAGATAGATAGCTCCACATCCTGTGTAGGAATGCGTGGATAATCAAGTGAAATCTCATACTCAGGCGAGATAAAGCGCGCTTGGCCTGCTGTGCAGATTGCACGAAAGCGAAAATTAGTATCCTGCTCCATTCCACGAAGGCGTGCAGAGAATAAATCTCGCAAGAAGCCTACCACTAGTGACTTGCCTGGGTATATCTCTTTGCCTTGCACACCATTTGCAGGTAGATCGAGATCCCATATCACTGCGCCAGCTGGTGTTTCTAGCTGAAAGCCATCTGGCACGAAGCGATCGGCACTGTTATTGGTGATCACAAAGTAAAGAAAGTCAAGCGTTGCAGGCGCATAGCCAGTGATATAACCACCGTGCCCAAAAATAACAGTATCGCCCATTGTCAAGCGCGGATCATGGTGAATCCCTGTAAAAAACGTGACGCTGATCTGATCATTCATGCATACACCTCCATACTTTGTTGATTCAAGACTAAAAAGCCATTATAGGTGCTTGTGTGAAGATACACAAGATTTTTATTTTATTGCCTAGTTTTTGCGAGGCAAGAAAACCTTGCTTCCTTATCTTTCTTGTACTATAGTTAGCAGATTGATGGCTTATTTAGTATTTGCCACGGCCGCTTATACTTGCATGCGGTCTTTTGGACATTACATCACACGTTAGTATTTGCCATCGCAATGAAGGAAAAACATGAGAATTGTGAAGAGTATTTCAAACCTGTTTCGCAGGATTGGTGGCAAGAAAAAAGCGGCCGCCATTATCATCCGCGAAATTCCCGCCGCGCAAATTAATCCCAAAGCGGCTAAGCCAGCTAAAAAAGCAGGAAAGTCTAGAAAAACAGAGCGTACAAGCTCAATAACCGAGCAGGTCGAAGGGCAAAGCCTTGACACAGCCGAAGAACAACGAAGCACCCGCAAACCTAGGCAGCAGCGCCAGCAAAAAGAGCGAGAGAAACGCACCGAATCAAGCCCACGGACTACTCGAAAACAGGCAGACAATAGGCCATTTATAGAAAATTATCCTGAAGATACTTGGGCTGTCGACACTTACCAAGCAGAGATAATAGAAGGCAAGACCCGTTTTACCGATTTGGGGCTGCCAACGGCGCTTCTGCATGCTGTACATGATATTGGTTTCTCATATTGCACTGATATACAAGCGGAGATCCTTCCCCATTCACTAAAAGGGATAGACGTGACAGGCAAAGCGCAGACTGGCACAGGTAAAACAGCTGCCTTCCTGCTGACAAATCTAGTCCGCCTTATGTCTCAGCCTAAGAAAGAGCGCAGACCTGGCTCCCCACGTGTGCTTATTATGGCACCGACTCGTGAGCTAGTGATACAGATAGATAAAGACGCCCAAGCGCTTGCAAAATACACAGGTGCGCGCATACTGCCGATCTTCGGCGGGATGGACTATGATAAGCAGCGCGAGGCGCTCGAAGAGCATGTGGATATCGTGATAGCCACACCTGGGCGCATGCTGGACTATTACAAGCAGAAGGTGATCCGCCTGAAAAGCGTGGAAATACTTGTGCTTGATGAGGCAGATCGTATGCTTGATATGGGCTTTTTGCCTGATGTGAGGCGTGTTATAGATGCTGTGCCTGATAAGAGCGAGCGCCAGACCATGCTTTTTAGCGCTACGCTGACACCAGAGATATTACGACTTGCCAGCATGTGGACAAATAGCCCCATCAAGGTGGAGATAGAGCCAGAGCAGATTACCTCGGCTAACATTGAACAGCTAGCCTATGTGGTCTCATACGAAGATAAATTCACACTTCTTTATAATTTGTTGAAAACTCGCAATATCGCGCGGGCCATCATCTTTGCCAATCGTAAAGACGAAGTGCGCAAACTGGCAGAGCGCTTAGAAGCTGCTGACTTCTCCTGTGGCATGCTGACAGGCGATGTCACACAGGCACGGCGGATCAAAACGCTGGAAAATCTTCGCAGTGGCAAGATCAATTTCCTTGTGGCCACAGATGTTGCTGGCCGCGGCATACACGTGGATAATGTGGAATATGTATTCAACTACACCTTGCCAGAGGATCCAGACGACTATGTGCACCGCATAGGCCGCACAGGCCGCGCTGGCGAGCTAGGCATATCGGTGGCCTTTGCCACAGAGGAAGATTCCTACGTGCTGCCGCAGATTGAAGCGCATATCAAAGAACCGCTAAAATACTTGACACCAGAAGAAGAGCTCTTACAGCCAGTGCCAGATGACGTGAAGGAGCGAATTAAGCAGCTTCGCGCTGAAAGGCGCTCTATTCGTGGCAGCGGCGGCCGTTCATCTTCGGGTGGTAGACGCCCACAAAGGCGCGAGAGACCGCGACGTGGCTAAAACCTCACTGTCAAAATATCTAAGCCACGTTCCTGCCAATGTGGTCTTGGATAGCGAAGGCTGCTATATAGACTTGTCATGAAACAATGTTTCGTGACAAGTCTCACTTGAGGCGTTATTATGGCATTATTCACCCTTGGGGCTTTTTGCATCACGTTAATAGGTTGTATCTTTCTGAAATTTTCCATAGTTTACGCCCTTCTCATAGGGTTTTGCATATTCTGTGCTTATGGCTTGTGGGCAGGCTATTCTTTTCGTTCGCTTATGAAGATGGCGTTCTCTGGAATTATCACAGTCAGAGTTATCTTGATAATGTTCGTTTTGATAGGGATGATGACAGCGCTATGGCGGGCTTCGGGGACTATTCCTATCATCATATACTATTCGTCAAAGCTGGTGCAGCCATCAATTTTGATATTGGTTGTTTTCCTGCTCAATTGCCTTGTGTCTTTATTGATGGGGACAGCCTTTGGTACAGCCGCCACAATGGGCGTGATCACTATGGCAATAGCAAACACTATGGGGCTTAATCCTGTTCTTGTAGGCGGAGCGGTGGTTTCTGGGGTGTTTTTTGGGGATAGATGCTCCCCAATATCGACTAGCGCCCTGCTTGTGGCCACTATCACACATACCAATATATTTGACAACATAAAGCGAATGTTTCGCACTGCTGCTGTACCATTCATATTATCATGTGTAGCATACTATTTGATGGGATATTTTGGAAGCCCCACCGAGACGCATGCAGCGAGTATTGATATTAAAGGCTTATTCTCTGCTTCATTTAATCTGCACTGGGTGGCACTTTTGCCAGCAATTGCAATATTTTTGCTGTCAATTTTTCGTGTGAAGGTGCGGATGTCGATGTCTATCAGTATCGTGATAGCCATCTTTGTGTGTATCTTTTTGCAGGGCATAGATATCGCAGCCATGCCAAGGCTGATGTTTTGGGGATTTTATGCTACCGATGCAGAGCTAGCCAAGATGCTTAATGGCGGTGGAGTGATATCGATGGTGCGCACTATGGCGATAATATGCATATCTTCATCTTATGCAGGTATTTTTAAAGGGGTCAATCTGCTAGCCTCACTAAAAGGAATAGTGGAAGCACTATCCCAGCGCATCACTCCATTTGGCGGGCTTATCTGCACATCAATATTCACCTCTATGATAGCATGCAACCAAACCTTGGCGATACTTTTAACCCATCAGCTATATGACAAAAATAACAACCAAGAATTTGCAATAGACTTAGAGAATACAGTAGTGCTTATAGCAGCCCTAATACCGTGGTCGATAGCCGCAGGCGTGCCCTTAGCAACAGTCGGCGCACCTGCAAGCGCGCTTTTAGCTGCATGTTTTTTATATATCGTGCCAATTTATATTTTTATTGTGAAGCTGGTGAAGCGCAAGGAATAAAAAGTTTCCATTTCGTCATTGTGAGGCTCTGCGAAGCAATCCAGACCTCAGGATAGTTGCCACGTCGAAGACTCCTCGCAATAGACTTGTCATGAAACGAAAAAGTTGCGTCATTGCGGGCTCGACCCGCAATCTAGGATTAATCCAATGGGGAA
>JAITWL010000253.1 GCA_031285285.1 Deferribacteraceae bacterium
TATATTAATTTGTAAATATATGCTATAAATTTTTTATGGATCATAAACATCTTATTCCAATTCTAAATTAAAGTTTCCATAATTCCGTCATTGTTGGCCAGAGGACACCATCATCCTGAATCCTAGATTGCTTCGCAGAGCCTCGCAATGACGTTAGATAAAGGCATCCTCTCCGCTGCCACCTAGGCTGATAGCGTCCTCTGCCTCTAGCTGTCGCACTATTGCCACAATCTCTTGCTGGGCTTTTTCCACCTCTTTCAGTGGCTTAGGACCCATAAATTCCATTTCTTCCATCATGGTTTCCACTGCGCGTTTCGATAAATTACCAAAAAATTTCGTTTTAGTTGCGTCATCAGCAGCTTTGAGCGCCAGAGTGAGCGTTTTTTTATCCACTTTAGGCAAAATTATCTTGATCGCGCTATCATTAAGCATTTTTATATCATCAAAAACGAACATCAGATCGCGAATTTTTGCTGCGAGCTCTGGCGAATCCTTATCTAGGCGATCGAGTGTTGCTTTGCTGGTGGCTCTATCCATGCGGTTGAATATCTCTGCCACAGATTTTGTGCCGCCCACTTCCACATTATATGATGCAAGCGCCTCAAAGCGCTCCTCAAGCATCGTAGATAGAGTCTTGACGACTGTTGGGGAGATATCTTGCAGATTTGCTATGCGAATCGACACTTCGCTTTTCAAATCTTCTGGCAGCTCTGCCATAGACTCAGCCGCATGGCTTGAATCAAGGTGAGCTAGGATCAGTGCTATAGTCTGCGGGTGCTCATTCATGATGAATTTTGCTAGCTGCTTTGGGTCAATTTTGCTCAAAAATTCAAAGCCGCTTGATTGCTCCAGCATTTTTGTGAGTCGGTCAATGATCTTGCGTGCTCGCTCAGGGCCAAGCGATTTGATAAGCACAGATTTGGCATATTCCAAGCCGCCTTTGGTGATAAACTTTTTTGCGAGCATCATGTTATAGAATTCTTCGACAACTTCTTCTATCTGCTCTGGCGCTACAGTCCTAGTGAGAGCTATTTCTTTGGAAAGCTCGGCCACCTCTTCATCATCCAGAAACATCATGATTTTAGAAGATAGCTGCTCGCCAAGGGCAATCATCAAAATGGCGGCTTTCTTCATATTTTGCGAGCTAGCACTCTGATCGCCCAAAAGTTGCTTTATCATTGCTGCTTCATTCATATAAGTACCCCTATATAATTTCGCCCCAATTGCGTGAGCTATGTAATATGCGCAAAATGACAATATTACCATCTTCTATAGTATAAAAAATAATATAGCTTTCCACTGGAAATGCTCGAACACCAATTGCTGCAAGCCTTGCATCATTCACTGTATGTCTTGATGGCAGCTTCTTTAAGCTTTTAATAGCGTCTGATATTTTACGTAATATCTTTTGACCAGGCGGAAGTTTCACGATATAGTCAAAATAGTATTTTATTTCATGCAAATCATTGACAGCTGGCTCAGTCACAACAACATTATGTGTCATAATCCAAGTTCTTTTTCAACTTCGTTGATGGATTTAACTCGTCCCTCACTTGCGGCTTTCAAACCTACCATTAGCTGCGAATATAGCTCCATTCTGCCAAGTATTTCTTCATAGTGAGTAATACTCATCACAGCAAGATCGCCCTCACCATTTTTAGTGATAAAAACTGCCTCAGAGTTTTCATTACAAAACTCTGACAGCTCATGATACTTGTTCCTCAATGTTGAGCTTTGCATTATTTTAGCCATATCTTTCACCTCTATATTGATAATATATTATCAATATAGAGGTGTCAAGTATAGTTAGTAATCATTCTTCATAAGCGTATTTCTTGCTTTTTGCGTTTGCTATCAATTATTTTTTGCAAATCAGCCACAACTTGTTCATGAGGTATTAGAGAATCATCATCCAATGCCTCTTGCACCTTAGCACGAAACCAATTGTCGTATGCCTCTGTGTCACACAGCAATTCTACTGGCATTCCCCCTTCCTTTGCGACACGAGTCAATAACATACGCACTGCATCAGAAACCGTCAGCCCAATATTAGCCAAGTTTTCTGCAGCTTCGGCCTTGATATTGTCATCTATACGCACATGCAACATTGATGTATTAGCCATATCTTGCCTCCATCACTTATTATGTATCTCAATTGAGATACAGTCAAGTGCATATATCACTCCCCAATCTTCAACACTGCCAAGAATGCCTCTTGCGGCAAATCTATGCTGCCTATCTGCTTCATGCGCTTTTTGCCCTCTTTCTGCTTCTCTAGGAGCTTCTTTTTGCGCGTGATATCGCCGCCATAGCATTTTGCGGTGACGTCCTTTCTGTAGGCTTTCACGGTGCTGCGGGCTATCACTTTGCCGCCGATTGTGGCCTGTATGGCGACTTCAAACATCTGCCTTGGGATCACTTCCTTCATCTTTTCCACCAGCTCACGGCCTTTATATTCGGCTTGTTCGCGGTGCACGATGATGCTTAGCGCGTCCACTGGCTCTTTATTGATCAATATATCAAGCTTCACTAGCGAGCTGCGGCGATATTCCGAAAAGTCATAGTCAAATGAGGCATAGCCACGGGATACCGACTTTAGCTTATCGTAAAAGTCCGTCACAACCTCCATCATGGGAATCTCATATTCCAAAATAGAGCGAGACGCACTCATGTAGCGCATATTGGTCTGCATAGCTCGCCGACCCTGCAACAGCTGCATGACTTGCCCCACATACTCCGACGGAAGTATAATAGTGGCGGCGATATAGGGCTCTTCGATCTTCTCAATCTCGCTCGGGTTGGGCATCATGGCAGGGTTATCCACCATCAGCACCTCGCCATTGGTCTTGGTTATGCGAAAAATCACCGTTGGCGCAGTGGAGATAAGATCTAGGTTAAACTCACGCTCCAGTCGCTCCTGCACTATTTCCATATGCAACAAGCCCAAAAAACCACAGCGGAAGCCAAAGCCCAGCGCATGGGAGCTTTCAGGTTCGAATGTGACGGCACTATCGTTGAGTATCAATTTTTCCAGAGCGTCCCGCAGCTCTTGATAAGCGTTTGGGTCTATAGGGTAAAGCCCGCAGAAGACAACAGGTTTGACGTTTTTAAAGCCGGGAAAGGGCTCTTCTGTGCGCTTTTTGTTATGGGTGACGGTGTCGCCTATCTTCACCTCATGCACATCCTTAATGCTAGCGGTGAAGAAGCCTACCTCGCCTGCCGATAGCGAGCCTACAGCCAGTGCGGCTGGCGTAAACACGCCCATCTCGGTGATTTCATATTCGCATTTAGTCGCCATCAGGTAGACCTTGTCGCCAAGCTTCATCACGCCGTCTACAACACGCACCAGCACGACCACTCCACGGAACGAGTCAAACCATGAGTCAAATATCATTGCTTTTAATGGCTTTTCTGAGTCTCCGCTAGGCGCAGGTACGTGCTGCACGATGGATTCGAGGATTTCCTTTGTGCCTATTTTTTCTTTGGCACTGGCGAGGATAGCCTCCGAAGCGTCAATGCCGATAGCGTCTTCCACCTCTGCACGCACCCGATCGGGGTCTGCACTGGGCAGATCAATTTTATTGATCACCGTGATCAGCTCCAGCTCTTGATCCACAGCCATGTAAGCGTTGGCAATGGTCTGTGCCTCCACGCCCTGTGAGGCATCCACCACCACCAGCGCACCTTCGCAGGCGGCAAGGCTGCGGGAGACCTCGTAGGTGAAGTCCACATGCCCTGGGGTGTCGATCAGGTTGAGCTGATAGGTCACACCATCGTC
>JAITWL010000272.1 GCA_031285285.1 Deferribacteraceae bacterium
AAACCTTGCCATAGCATTAGCATATTTCAAAGCCTTTGGCAAAAGCATATGGCTATTTGGCATAATAGCATTTTGTCTAAGTGCTGTGATGATACTGATGGATGTGACCACCCTAGAGCGTCTAGGGCTGTTTATGTCTGTGAACATCATATTGATATTGTATGCCGCTGAGATCAATTTACTGCTAGTGACACCATATATCGCGTGCATTAGACAGGCACAGGCGAAAATATTATAGCGAGCAGATATACTTGGTGTTAAACGTGGGCGACCAATATTGGCCGCCCATATAAGCACATTAGACATTCATAGCATCAGCCGTCCGCCCTTCAACACCTGCACAGCTTTGCCTTTCAGCGTTTGCCCCCAGAAAGGTGTATTAAAGCTCAGCGATTTATTCACTGTCTCATTATATACATAAGTCTGCTCAGGGTCGATGATTGCGATATCAGCGATTCCACCCTTAGCAAGTTGGCCTTTATTTGCAAGCTTCAAAATCTTTGCGGGGTTAGTGGCTGTGATTCTCACAAAATCCTGCCAAGTGAGCGCACCATCAGCAATGAGCTTTAATAGTGCTGGCACTATGGTCTGCAGGCCAGTCATACCAAAAGATGCATAATCATACTCTTTAAATTTATCATCCTTATGATGCGGCGCGTGATCGCTCACTAGGCAATCAATATAGCCTTTTTTGATGCCATCCAGCAGCAGCAGCCTATCTTCCTCTGCGCGCAGCGGTGGATTATTCTTAGTGTTGGTGTTGTAGCTCTTGCAAAGCTCATCTGTGAATGTAAGGTGGTTGTGTGTTACCTCTGCTGTCACATTGATGCCATCTTCTTTTGCCCGCTGTATCATTTTGAGGCTATGGCGGCTAGAAACGTGGCAGATATGCACATGGCCGCCTGTCAGCCTTGCGATCTCTATATCCCGCGCTACCATCACTGATTCTGATTCGGCAGGGATACCGCGAAAGCCATATTCTGTAGATATCTTGCCCTCATGGATGAAGCCACCATTGGCTAGCTTTAGGTCTTCCTCATGAGCAGAGATGAAAGCGCCAAAGTGGCGTGAATATTCAAGCGCACGGCGCATTACTTCGCTGCTATTTACAGGCTTGCCATCATCTGAGAAGCCGCAAGCGCCTGCTTGCAGAAGGTCTCCCATCTCTGTAAGCTCTTCACCTTGCATTTGCTTAGTGACACAGGCAAAGGGGAGTATATCCGCCATGCCTATCTCATCGCTACGGCGGCGCACCCAAGACACAATGCTTGATGTGTCAATCACAGGAGCAGTATTCGCCATGCAGCAGATAGTGGTCAAGCCACCATGGATAGCGCCTTCTGCACCAGAGGCAAGCGTTTCTTTATATTCAAGGCCTGGTTCGCGCAGGTGCACATGCATATCAATCAGTCCAGGCACGATATACTTGCCTTCGCAATCAACTATCTGCTGCACGCCCTCTATTGATGCGGCAATATCTTTGATGATGCCGTCTTCCACAAGCAGGCTGCCTTTTTCCACTTTGTCAGTGACAATATTTCCATTCTTTAATAGTATTTTCATGTTACCCTTCTTTCTTTACCATGCACAGCAGCGCCATACGGATAGCCACGCCATTTTCCACCTGATCAAGTATCACTGATTGAGGATGATCTGCCATATATGATGAAATCTCCACACCTCTGTTAATAGGCCCTGGGTGCATGATTAGCGCATCCTTTTTCATGATTTGCAAGTGCTTAGGGCTGAGGCCAAAGAAGGCCGAATACTCACGCACAGAAGGAATCAAGAGCTTGCCTTGCCGCTCACGCTGTATACGCAGAGCCATCACAACATCGCTATCTTCAATAGCCTCTTCTATATTGGAGCACACATGGCAACCAAATGGAGACATATCATTAGGAAGCACTGTCGGTGGCCCAAAGAGCTTCACCTTCATGCCTAACGTCTTCATCGCCCATATATTGGAGCGAGCCACACGTGAATGCGTGATATCGCCCATGATAGTGGCTGTAAGTCCTTCAAATTCATGCTTTGCACGTTTGATGGTCATCAAGTCTAGCATAGCTTGCGTTGGGTGCTCATTTAGCCCATCACCAGCGTTGATGACAGCCGATTTGGTATTCTCAGCTATGAAATGCACTGAGCCGCTGCATGAGTGGCGCACAATCATGATGTCTGATTGCATTGCCTCAAGGTTTTGTATGGTGTCGATCAGCGTTTCGCCTTTCTGTGTGCTAGAATTAGAGGCTGTGAAATTGACAGCATCGGCCGATAGGCGCTTAGCGGCTAATTCAAAGCTTGTGCGCGTGCGTGTTGAATTTTCAAAGAATACATTCAGCACAGTTTTCCCTTTTAGCGTAGGTGCTTTCTTCACATCTCTGCGGCTAAGCTCTCTGAAAGCCTCAGCAGTATCAAGCAGGCCGAGGATTTCATCCTTTGTCATATTCTTGGTTGATAAAAAATCTTTCATAGTCAATTTACCTTTATTCGCCCTTCGCGATTTGTTCTATCTCAACGTTTTCGCGGCCATCAATATTCATTACATTCACATGCACTATCTCATGCCTGCTTGTAGGTATGC
The DNA here is from genome assembly GCA_031285285.1 of Deferribacteraceae bacterium. GTDB lineage: Bacteria > Chrysiogenota > Deferribacteres > Deferribacterales > JAISNW01 > JAITWL01. The sequence continues at coordinate 2,585 of JAITWL010000272.1, forward strand.
TGCGTCCTACAAAATCAGGCTGGATAGGCAATTCGCGGTGTCCACGATCCACAAGTGTCAAAAGCATT
>JAITWL010000273.1 GCA_031285285.1 Deferribacteraceae bacterium
CTATTGCGAGGCTCATGCGTTGCCAATCCAGCGTTCCTAATAATTGTCGGCCAGAGGCCACCATAATCCTGAATCCTAGATTGCTTCACAGAGCTCGCAATGACGGAATTAAAACGATACTGGCAAGTGTTACAAATACAGCTTATATTCCTTCGCGCTCACGCCAGTAGCCTCTTTCCAGCCTTTAATACTTATAGCCGCCAGCATAGCCACACCTTTGTAGAATGAATTATCAGCATGCTCTGTCAATAGCTCAATATAGCGACCTACCCAAGGGAAAAGGTGCTCAGCTAGGTAGTCATTAAGCGTCTCTGGTTTATTGGTAATCAGCCATGCAGTTAACATCAGCATTAGGCCAATATGATCTTCTGGTTCGTTTTCCACAGGCTCAGCTTGGATTCCCTGCTCGGCCAGCCATGCTCGCAGCCGCAGCGTAGAATCTCCGAACATGACGCTTTCCTTATCCAGATAAACCGAACCCCAAGGCGGCGCAAATAGATGGGCTGGTCCAACAAAAAGCCGCTGATAGGCTTCTGACATAGTATCGCTAGATTGCAAACCTTCATTGATGAGTGCCACAGCTTTCGCCAGCTCGCTATCTGTGCCAAAAGGCCAATCAGCGAGTGTATCAGCTTTCAAAAGCTCTAAGATCCCAGCCAACTCAGGTGCCGTAGGTGGATAATAAAGCAATGCCCCTAAGGGCATTGCAGTTTGTGCTATAGTATCAGTCACAGTTTACACTTCTAGCGGGTTTGCCAGCGTGCCAGTCTTATCGCCGCTTGGCTTACCTTTTGGGTTTGGCTTGATCACTATGCTTGGCTCAGTGCTCTCGCCTTCTTTCAATGGTATTGGTGCAACAGCATCCAATGTGCCATGTGCAGCGCGAAGCTCTTCTATAGAGCCAAAATCAAGTGCTCTCAGCGGACAAGCCTCCACACATATTGGCTTTGCCCCTGTTTCAGCTGTACGATCTTTGCAAGCATCGCATTTGCTCATTTTGTTGCTCGCAGCATCGAATTGTGGCGCATCATATGGGCAGACATCTTTGCAAGAGCCGCAGCCGATGCACTTAGCTTCATCTATGCTCACTATGCCATTTTCGTCTTTTGAAATTGCTTGTGATGGGCAATTTTCTAGGCATACTGGCTTAGCACAGTGGTTGCAGGCTACTGAAACATAGTATGCGAAAACATCATTTTGCCAAGTTGCACCATTCGCCTTCCAGTCGCCACCAGCATATTCATATATCCTGCGGAAATTCCTGTCTGTAGGCAGGTCTTTGTAGTCTTTGCATGCCATTGCACATGTTTTGCAGCCTGTGCAACGGACTAGATCCATATAAAATCCATTTTGAGCCATCTTCTTTTCCTCCTACAGTTTCGCAATTTCAACAAGGTTTGTGTGCTGTGGGTTGCCTTTTGCTAGTGGTGATGGACGTGGAGACGTCAGTGTATTGACGCAGCCGCCATTATCAATTTTATCACCAAACATATCAGCATTATGCCAAGCGCCCTGTGGTATAGATGTCACTCCTGGCAGGATTCGCGTGGTCACCTTCGCGAGCAGTCTTGTCTCGCCTCTGGCATTAAATACGCGAACTCTATCGCCATGCTTGATGCCGCGTTTTTCAGCATCAATAGGGTTGATCCATATTTCTTGTGGGTTTGCAGCCATCAGCACATCTATGCAGCCATAGCTAGAGTGGGTGCGGCCTTTATAGTGGTGACCAATCATTTGCAGCGGATATTTCTTGCTTAGCGGATCTCTCCAGCTCTCGAAGCCCTCAGCAAAGATTGGCAGCGGATGGATCACATCTATCGGATCAAGCTCCCATGTGGCAGCCAATGTAGCGAGGCGCTCAGAGTAGATCTCAATCTTGCCTGATGGTGTGCTAAGCGGATTGGCTATAGGATCGTCACGGAAGTCTTTATAGGCTACCACATGCTTTTCGGGCGCGAGGCGCTTATATATACCGCCGCCCTGAGCTTTCAGCTCGCTATAGCTAGGCATTTCAGGGTTACGTTCTTTGGTCTTCGCACAAAGATACTCTATCCACTCTTCTTGCGTCTTGCCTTCGGTGAATTTTTGGTGCTGCTCAGCGCCCACAGCCTTTGCTATGCCAGAAAGTATCTCGTATATTGGCTTGCGCTCAAATTTTGCTGTAGTAGCAGGCTGACACATGATTGTATAGCCCATGTTGCCCGCGCTCTCGTGCAGCACGAGGTCTTCCTGCTCGGCCACTAGCAAATCAGGCAGCAGTATGTCATAATACTTAGCAGATGATGTGAGAAACTGTTCTATGCCTACTATCAACTCGCAGTTGCTTTCATTCTGCAATATTTCATGGGTGCGGTTGATATCGCTATGCTGATTAGCTATAACGTTGCTAGCATAGCAGAATAGCATCTTGATAGGCACAGAGAGCTTGTCTTTATTGCGTATGCCGTCGCGAGTAGCTGTCATCTCTGTGCCACGGTCGATGGCGTCAGTCCACATAAATACGGGTATAGACACTTTCACAGGATTATCAAGGAAGCCAAACCATTCGCCGCCGATGCTCCAGCTGCCTTCACGAGCGCCAGTGTTGCCGCCGTTGATGCCTACATTGCCTGTAAGGATTGCTAGCATTGCGATAGCACGAGAGTTCATCTCGCCATTGGCTTGCCGCTGTGGCCCCCAACCTTGCACAATATAGGCAGGCTTGAGAGTGCCCAATTGGCGCGCAAGATTGGTGATAGTGGCTGCTGGCACGCCTGTGATACCTGCCGCCCAAGCGGGCGTTTTGGCTGTCTTATCGGGGCCTTGACCCAAGATATATGCTTTATAGTGGCTATTCTTAGGCGCGCTAGCGGGAAGCGTCTTTTCATCATAGCCGACACAATATTTATCTAGAAAGGCTTGATCCACTAGCTTTTCGCTGATGAGCACATGGGCTACACCAGCCACCAGAGCAGCATCTGTACCTGGGCGTAGAGCTATCCACTCGTCTTCCCTGCCAGCAGCAGTATCGCTATAGCGAGGGTCGATCACGATCATCTTAGCCTTTGATCTTTCGCGGGCTTGCTCAACATAGTATGTCACACCGCCGCCACTCATGCGAGTTTCCGCAGGGTTATTGCCAAACATTACTACAAGTTTGCTATTTTCGATATCATCAGGGCTGTTGCCGCTGTTGCCACCATAGGTGTAAGGCATAGCTGCTGCGATTTGCGCAGTGCTATAGCTACCATAGCGGCTCAGGAAGCCACCGCAAGCGTTCATCAGCCTGTATGGCACGTTGGAATTGGTGATGTTGCCGCCGTCTACGCCTGTGCCATAGAGCACGTGTATGGCTTCGTTGCTGTATTTCGCGATGATTTCATTCATCTTGTCGCCAATTAGCTTGTAGGCTTCGCTCCAGCTTATGCGCTCGAACTTACCCTCGCCGCGCTTGCCTACGCGCTTCATTGGGTATTTAAGCCTATCTGGGTGGTTGATCCAGCGTCGTATGCTGCGCCCACGAAGGCAGGCGCGCACTTGGTGGTTACCATACTCATCATTACCAGTGTTATCAGTCTCCACCATCACCACTTCATCGTTACGCGAGTGTATACGCAACGCGCAGCGGCTACCGCAGTTTACAGCGCAAGCGCTCCAAACTACTTTGGTGCTGCCTGATCCAGACTTAGGCGTAGTCGATGAAAATGGTGCACAGCCAGCAGCTAGAGCGGCTGATGCCAAGGCGGCAGTGCCTAGAAATTCGCGCCTGCTAAGTGGTAGCAGGCCAGAATCTGTCTTTCTATCCATAGTTCCCTCCAATAAGGTTTAGTAACTAGCTTTTTAATCCGCATGGGTCACGGAAAGTAGCTCTTCTGGTGTTGTTATGCCTTGCTTGATCAATTCCACGCCGTATTCAAACATTGTGGAAAAGCCGAATTTACGCGCCTCCTCACGGATTTCATTTGATGAGGCGTTGCGGTTGATTAGGCGGCGGATATCATCATTGACTGTCAGCATCTCGAAGACGCCTACCCGCCCGCGATAGCCTATGCCGAAGCATTCAGGGCAGCCTTCGCCCTTCATATAGCTATCTAGCGTGAAGCCTGCTTCCGCAAAGATAGCGCGTATGGTGTCATCAGCCTTCACCTCATGTTGACACACAGGGCATATCTTGCGCACAAGGCGCTGGCCAAGCACTGTCAGAAGCGATGACGATAGCAGAAAAGGCTCTATATCCATCTCAATAAGGCGGGATACGGCCGTCGGCGCATCATTTGTGTGCAAGGTCGAAAGCACAAGGTGACCCGTAAGCGAGGCTTGTATGGCAGCTTCGGCTGTTTCGTTGTCGCGAATCTCACCCACAAGAATAACATCAGGATCTTGCCTCAGGAAAGCCCTGATAGCATTAGCAAATGTGATATTAGCAGGGAGGTTCACCTGCACCTGCGTGATATTTTCGATATTGTATTCCACTGGGTCTTCGATGGTCACTACGTTTTTATTCTCGCGGTTCACCTCTAAGAGCGCTGCATATAGGGTGGTGGTCTTTCCGCTGCCTGTAGGGCCTGTCACGAGGATAATGCCATTTGGCCTATCAAGATAGGGGCGGTATTTGCCATACATAGTCTCATTCATGCCTACTTGACGCAGCGATACAAATTCTGCTGCCCGCTCAAGTATCCGCAATACGACCTTTTCACCATTCACTGATGGCATAGTGCTTACCCGTATATCGATAGAGCGATTACCAATTTTTAGATTGATGCGTCCATCTTGCGTGCGGCGGGTTTCAGCCACATCAAGACCAGCAAGTACCTTTATACGAGCTACTATGGGCTCGTGCACACTCTTAGGATAGCGCTTGAATGTGTTAAGCCGCCCATCCACGCGCAGGCGTACCAGAAAGGCAT
>JAITWL010000309.1 GCA_031285285.1 Deferribacteraceae bacterium
AATAAGATTGAAGAACTTGTTAAAACGTCTATTGATGCCAAACAGCGGCTTTTGGCCGATAAAGCGCTCTTGAAGACTGTGGAAGCCGTGGTGGATGCGACTGTGGCTGCATATCGCAATGGCAATAAGGTGCTGGCTGCGGGTAATGGTGGTTCAGCTGCTGATGCGCAGCATTTTGTGGCGGAATTTGTTGGCCGCTTCTATTATGACCGCCCAGCGTTGCCTGGCATAGCGCTACATACAGACACATCTGTGCTTACAGCCATTGGAAATGATTATGGCTACGAAAGCGTCTTTTCGCGACAGATAGAAGCTAATGCAGTGAAGGGAGATGTATTTTTTGGCTTTTCCACATCAGGTAACTCAGCAAACATATTGAAAGCCATAGAAGCAGCAAAGGCTAAAGGTGTAATTTGTGTCGGCTTTGTAGGCGCGAAGCCATCTAAGATGGATGCCGTCTGCGACTTTATCTTAAAGATGCCTTCAGAAGATACCCCAAGGATTCAGGAATGTCATGCTCTGTTGGAGCATATCATTTGTCAATGTGTGGAGAGTGCACTATTTCCAAAATAAAATATCATGTATAAACATCTGATAAATAAGATAATTTTAGCATATGTTGAAAATAAAGCAAAATTTCCACTAGACGGCAGTACAATAATAAGCTAAAAGCTTTGTCAGAGCAATTTTAAAGGGAGGTTCTGATGAACAAACAAGAACTAGTTGACAAAGTATCTAAAAAAGTAGGGCTTACTAAAAAAGATACTCAAAGTGTGGTTGATACACTAATAGAATCAATCATGGACACTTTGAAAAAAGGCAATTCCGTTACATTAGTAGGCTTTGGTTCTTTTAAAGTGGTAAAACGTGCTGCTCGCAAAGGCAGAAATCCACAGTCAGGTAAATCAATTGATATACCAGCAAGAAAGACCCCAAAATTTACCCCAGGAAAACTTTTTAAAGAAAAAGTCAAGTAAATCAAAAAGCGGCTGCAAAAACGGCCGCTTTTTATATCTGTAAACTTATCCGTGCAAGATCTTCTTGCGTATTCACATTAATAAATGTGAGCTGCGTAGCCTGCAGACTAAATTTTGGGGCTACATATTTACAAAATAGCGCATCTGTAGGGTAGCTGACTGATATGGCCTTGAATAGATTCATCAGACGAAAATCTTGACGTGCATAATGTTCTTTAAAGCTTGTCAAAGCTGATTTGCGATATATTGCGGCGCAAGGATAGAGTTTGCCAGCTATTTCAGGCACAATTGCATCAGTTTTACCAATATACATCATCTCATTAAGTGCCGCAAAAAGGAAAAGTGGCATGTCAGCTGAGATAACGAATACATCATCATGAATCGCAGCTTCTAGCGCGGTGATTATCCCCACCATAGCGCATTGCTGTTCATAGACATCAAGCACCATACGCGCAGACTTTAAAAAATCGTATTTATCTGGATCTTTTGCAATCACCATGATATCAGTGCTGATTTGCGTTGCGCCATCATACACCCATTGAATCAGCGGCCGCCCATCAAGCAGGGCAAGTGTTTTATCTGCCCCAAAGCGCCGCGACATGCCTCCAGCAAGTATAGCTATAGATAGATTCATCTTGACATTTTACATCGAAGGCATTGCATACACAAGCAAAAATTGATATAATGCAAGGCTAAGAATTAGGAGTGTTTGTGGCTACATTTACGCAAATCATCCCCCACAGCGAGCTTGGGGGCATACAAATTTATTGGAATGAGCAGGGTCAGTTCTTGGCTTGCACTGTGGGCGGCGCCTCTCATCATGATCTTGAGGCAGTGGAGTCACGCCTTGAGGGTAGGCTAGCGCCTGTCTATGATTTTCTGGCGAGCTTTGGTAAGCGTGATGAAGTCTGCAAGCTTAGTTTTGATATATTTGATTTTTCAGGCTATTCACCTTTCACTGTGCAGGTGTATAAAACACTATTTGCTGTGCCTAAGGCTACACTGATCACATATGGAGAGCTTGCGGAAAAGGCTGGCTTTGCACGTGCAGCAAGGGCTGTGGGCACGGCGATGCGCAAGAATCGTTTCCTTATGCTCATTCCATGTCATAGAGTAGTGGCTAGCAGCTCGCTTGGCGGCTTTGCAGTGGGCTTAGAGACAAAGATCAAGCTGCTTCAACTGGAGCAAACGGATCTCTCATCTATCAAAGATGAAAGGCTGCGCTGGCTATGAAAAAATTATTTGCTATATTATTTATACTTTTATTGTTAGCGGCTGGAGCATTCTTAGTGATCAATTATATCCAAAAAGGCGCGCTTCTGAGCAAGATTAAAGATATGATAGAGCCAGCACCACAGGAAGTGCCGCAGCAAAGTTTCTCTGATCAGCTATTTACTGGTGATATAGGGGCGGGTAGCGGTGCAGACCCTGCTGTGGAGCCATTTATTGTGGCAGCACGCAGCAATAATACGCAGCAGCTAGAATCTTTAGACAATGCCTCTGTGGATACCCGTGATACATCAGGTATGACAGCATTGATGTATGCCTCACGTGGGCGGAGCATTGAGGCGCTAAGGCTACTCCTTACTAAAGGTGCAAGCACAAATCTGCAAGATAATGCTGGCTATACAGCACTGATGCACGGCACAGTGTCGTCTTTTGATGAGGGTGTAGATGCCTTGCTCCAAAGTGGTGCAGATCCCAATCTTATGGCGCGCAATGGGCAGACAGCGCTTGATATAGCTGTGGAGCGTGGGCGCACATCGCTGGTAAATCTTATGGTGACGCGTGGCGCTGATGTGAATACAGCGACTATAGGCGGCGTCACCCCACTGATGCATGCCGCAAGCAATGGCAGCGCTGCCAATATCCGCACGCTAGCTATAAGTGGTGCCAATCCAAACGCTAGAGATGTTGATGGCTACACAGCTGTAATATATGCGGCAGAGCGCGGCCAGCTAGATGCTGTGAAAGAGCTGATAGCTTATGGAGCGAATTTTACTTTGCGTGATAATAATGGTGCGACAGCGTTGGGGCATGCACAGGCCAATAACCATATCGCTGTGGCGGAGTTTTTGCAATCAATAGGTGCGCCAGAGTAGTCCACAGAACGAAAGTGCCAATCCAAAAAGAGTTCAAGAGTTAATATAAAAATATTGCCTTTATGAATTGTAATTGTATAGGATACCAACGGTTAATGTAAAGAATTGGAGAATAGATGATCAACCAAAAATATTCACGTAATGCAAATGGGGGGGGGTCTGCTTCAAACCCTAATGATGCTATACAGATAGAATGGCAAAATAAGCGTGCGCAAATTGCAAACTGTATAGATCCTGATCTGTCTAATTTGGCGCAATGCGCATTTGGGGCATTTGGGGCTGCAGACGCAGAACCATCAGTGCTAGTTATGGGCGATTCATGGAGCGATCACTATGTGATGATGGTAGATTATATGCTTAAAGATGCAAATAAGGCAGGCTATCAGCTGACAGCGGGCGGCAATCTGCCTTTTTTAGCCAATAAAAATAAGGTTAACGAGATAAATTTTGCTGCCATAGAGGCAGGGCAGTATGACTATGTGGTGATGGGAAATTCGCTGCCGCGCTACTATAATGAGGCCTTTAGCAATCAGCTCTGGGAAACAGTTGATTTTATTGTAGCAAACGAAGCCGCACCAGTATTTATCATAGGCTTATATGATAGATACCGCAATCATACACAAGATCATGGTGACTATGACTACACTCGCTGTGGCTTCACTATCTTTAGCGACTGTGAGTTTGAAGATGACACGCTGACAGACAATAGCGAACTGGCTGTGCGAGAAATATTACAATCAATACAGGAAAAATATCCACAAACTGTAATAATAGACTTGCACGATTTTTTGTGCACTGATGGCAAGTGTTCTGCATTAATTGATGGTTATCCTCTTTATCTTGATACGTCAGGGCATATCACGCCATATGCTTCACACCATCTAGGCGAAATGTATCTAGAAACGCATATTAACCCCCTAAAAAATTAAATCTTTACAAACACACACATATGCAATAGAATCGCCGAAAAATGGAGACAAAAAATGAAATACGATTATAGCGACATTAAATTTATTGGCGACCTTGCATATTACGAAGGCGAGCCTGTGACAGGCATTGTGCATTATATACGTGATGGGCAGTTGAGGAAGGAAATGACTTACAAAGATGGTCAAAAGAATGGGATCGAAAAGATATATGGTGATGAAGACGCACATGTATATGAGACATTATACTCTAATGGTGA
>JAITWL010000360.1 GCA_031285285.1 Deferribacteraceae bacterium
GATGAGATCGATAAGCTTGGTGCTGATTACCGTGGCGACCCAGCTGCGGCGCTTTTGGAAGCACTCGATCCTGAGCAGAATAAGCATTTTGTGGATCACTATATGGAAGTGGATTTTGACCTGTCGAATGTGTTCTTTATCACAACAGCGAACACTCTTGACCCTATCCCATCAGCTCTGCTTGATAGAATGGAGGTTATCCGCCTTCCAGGATACACTGAGGAAGAAAAGTTTCACATAGCACGTAAGTATCTAATACCAAAGCAGATGAAAGAGCATGGCTTTGAAGATGATACTGGCTATACGATTGATATATCGGATGATGCAATCTATGCGCTAATTAAGCGTTATACAAACGAAGTGGGGGTGCGCAATCTGGAGCGCGAGATAGCTTCGTTGATTCGCAAAGCCGCCCGCAGACTGACTCAAGATGATAGTACCACCGAAATCGCCGTGACAGGCGAGGAAGTGGCTGATTACTTAGGTGAGCCACGCTCTGTGGGTATAGGCTTCGCCTTCCGTGCGCAACAGGCATCAAATGGAGCAGGTGAGAGTAGGGTGCTGTAAGAAAAGTCATGGGAACTATCCAGCATAATGCACTTATTGTTACGTCCACAGCTAGTGATATGCCTAGATTCTACGAAAAAGCCATTGAGCTATTTGGTGCTCAATTGGTTTCACCTGTTATATCTGCAAGTGCAAACGAATATCAAAGTTTTTTTGTATCCCCATCAGGTTCAAAGCTTGGTTGGGATACATATGATAAGCATATGGAAGCAATGGCAAAGATGCTTGATTTTCTAGATTCATTCTATAATGATACCAAAGTCTATTTGGAATATGTAAAAGTAAGCTATGGCGAACTTGGCTTGAAAGTAAGCGCAGGGATGTTGGGATATTAATGATGGAGCAACATGTATATATTTGTGCCAAATGTGGGCATCAAAAGTTTACTAGTGGCGAACTGCATGCTAGCGGGAGTGCTTTAGCAAGTGTTTTTGACTATGAAGATGGAGAATTTATTACTATAAGTTGTGCAAGTTGTGGATATACAGAGCTTTATCGTTCAGAGACAAGTACTGGGAAAACTATTTTAGATTTTTTAACAAATTAATTTTACATCGTCCTTATAAACCAAATTTCTTGACTTAAAAATATCTTTTTTGTTGACCTTCATCTAGAAATCTTCAATTGCTGGTTTGGGTAGATATTGTCTGGATCTTTTATAACAGACCTATTGCTCCTATAAAGTTGCAGCCACATAGATGGGTCTGCATATACTTTTTCAGCAATCTTCCATAAGCTATCACCTCTTACAACAGTATAAGTTTCATATTCAATAATATCATTAAAATCTGCATCCAGATGGGCGCCATGCAGATAGGTATCACCAACAGCCCAGTTGTTTATCCTTTCAGTATGAACTTCAAATAATATTCTATTCTCAAATGGGCTTTTGTAATAATTTTGGATAAATATCTCGGTTTTGCTTACAGAAGACCACATATCATCTGCTGATTTTGATAAATCAACACTACCCACATGTTTTTGCCCATACTTACTGTGATTTAAATATATGTCATAGCCTTCAATTTGCCCTTCAGACACAGATTTTTTTATTTTAAGAATAGGTTTATAAATTGTGTCATTAATATTGAATTCATATGGTAATATATTTGTATAATTGCCATCATCATATTTTGCTAGCCTTATGGGTCTTGATTCATTATTGCGAATGTCGTAGAGTTTTAATGCATTGATTATTCCAAGTTCATGTTCACTGTATACAGATTTCATTTTATCTTTACAATCAGTATGACTTGAACAAGTGAATTTGTTTACGTTCAGCACTATTTCTAGAAGCGTTTCATTTGTCACTGCATCGAAAATACCAAACCTATTACCAATTGAGAACGCCACCTTGCCATCAGGCGACCAGCCCCAAACAAGCAAGCCATATATCACATCATCTGGTATTATCAAGTGACCATCATCTGTTATGCTAAAAACATCTTGTGTATTATAATCATAAGCCCACACAAATTGTGTGACAAATAAAAATATGAACAATATAAGCTTTGGCTTCATGTAGACCTCTTTTATTCAAAATACTACATGTAAGATATTTATATTTAGACAAGAAGTAAATACCTACTTATGGTCAATTGGATGCACTAATGACAGGTAACTGTTGATAATATTTGATACTACACCTGAAGATATGCGTGATGAGTTGCTAACATATCTGGCTTATAACGACTACAAGATTTTTTTCGGCACGATTCTTGCTATAAATATCACGTGAGGTGATTTTTATGGTTATCAACAATGCTAATAGCCCTTATCCGATAGTTAATTCTGCCGCGGTTGCGCCTGTAAAGGCAATGCCCGCGCCTGTCAAGCCTGTGAGCACCAATATGGATACTGTTAATATAAGCGCCCCAGCCATGGAGCAGTATACTGCAAGCTTAAATGCGCAGCAGCCAAGCCGTGTGCTTAATCCTATCTATAAAAATATTGATATAGATAAGGATTATGGCAGCTGGTCATCTTTCAAGGCGAAGGAATTATTTTCCACCAAGCCAGAAGGCAAGGATGTCGCGACTATATACATCCCGCCCACGCTACAAGCCAAGATGGATGCAGATCCAATGTTTGCCGCAGAGATAACTCAGCGCGTAGAGCGATTTCTCGCTGAGAAGGCAGGCGATAGCTATGCTGAGGGCAAGACTATCTCACTGACAGCTAGTCTTGATGCTAATGGCAATATTGGCGATCGCTGGACAAGCATTATATGGCCAGAGCTGAGCGCAACCGCAGTGGAACGCTATCCGCAACAAGCTGCCGCAGAGGCGCAGGCTACAAGAAATGCAGATAAGCCAGCACCTAAGCCCCAACCTGCTGTAACACCAGCGGCAACACCTGTAGCAGAAGCAGCTCAGCCGCCAACGGCAATAGCGGCAGCACCAACAGCTACATCTGCACCCACTATGGTGGTTGCTAAATAAATATTGCAATCCTCTGGATTATTAGCAATATTTTATATGACCATGCAAACTTTTGAAACGACAGCGTGGAGAACAAGGAGTGTTAATTGATGAAGAATAAGATACTCTATAGTCTTGGCTGTGCGGCCGCGCTAGCGCTGTCTTTTTTTCTGCTGGCAACATATTTTGGTAGCCAAGATTCATCCTTCTATGATGGGGTGCAGGATAAATTAAATCAACGTTTTCTCACAGCTTCAGCAGTCTTTGGGCTTACTAAGCTTGTGAGCGGCATACTTACACTTATTCAGAGTATAGAGATTGAGGCGAGCGTGGTGGTGGCGGGCTTAAATATCGCACCGCTGAAAGTGCTGGCCCCTGTGAGCGATACTATCAACCAGCTCTCTAATCTCTTTCTTTGGGCTATGGGGGCTATTGTGCTGCAAAAATTATTGATGTTTATTGCGGGTTGGGCTGCCTTCAAGGTGGTCATTCCCATAGCTTGCGTGCTTCTTGGGGGTTATGTGTGGACAAAGCGTGTGATCTTGCGCAATATAGCTGTGATGCTTATTGCGCTTGCTGTGGCAATATCGGCCACTGTGCCTATCTCGGTGCAAGTTTCTGCATTAGTTGAGCGGCACTTTCTTGCAGATATCCATCAGCAGGCGATGGAAGGCATTGAACATCAAGAGAAGGCCTTTTCATCATTGCAAACCGAGCTTGCGCCAGGCGGTGATAAGTCTTTTTTAGGCTCATTGCGTGAAAGTCTTTCATTGACGGCCATACAGGCGAAGATACAGAGCGCAATCAATTCTGCGCTTGATTATGGCAAGCTTATGGTGACAGACCTGCTGAATTTATTCATTGTTACGCTGATCACTGTGCTTGTGATCCCTTTGCTGACAGTGCTAGCGCTCTGGCTAATGCTACGCTGGATTAGCAAAAAGTTGCTACAATAAAGTGGGTTAAAGTAATGCGATTGCTATTTATTGGCTCAAATCAAGTGAAGCTAACTCTGCAAGAAGCACTCAAAGATCATGCAGAGATTTTTAGTGATATAGCTATGCTAAATAATGGAAATATTGATATCTGCATCTGCGAACTATCTGATAGCTTCGGCAGCAGCAAGATTCCCGCTAATACAATTGTGCCTATATTCGTCTATATTAATACTCGTAGTAAAGATATACTGGATAGCTTAAAAAATTACCGCATTTCTGGCATATTGCAGCCACCAATAAATAGCATAGCCTTTATGAGCAAGGCTCAAACTATCATCAAAACAGCTGTGCCAGATGGCGTAGATTTTGATAAAATTAAGATTAAAATACTTGCCAAGGCCGAGAGCATCCCCATGCTACCACGCTTTGTGGATAAACTAATAACAATGACGGGGAAAGGCGTGACAGAGGGCAGCATAGATGATGTCAGCAGGGAGATTCGCAAGGATCAAGGCATCTCTGGCAGGGTCATACGCATGGTGAATTCGTCTTTCTTTGGCCTGCGGCAGCAGGTGAATAGCATTGATAGAGCTATAGTGCTGCTTGGCTTCCAAGCTATCAAAAGCCTTGCGCTGGCAGCGTCTGCTGGCTCATATTATAATAAGCAATTTGCTATGTATAATAGCACTGGCCCTGTGCTTTGGCAGCACGCTTACACAACAGCGCTGATTGCGGAGATGCTTGCCTCTGAGCTGGGCATGGATACAGATAGCCTTTATCTAGCGGGTTTATTTCATGATATTGGCAAAACTATTATGGTAGATTTCCTTGTGCAAGAGGTAGCCTCAGCAGAAGATGAGCGTAGACAGCTAGGGATAGACCATGCCGAAGTGGCCTGGCTGGTGGTGCGCCGCTGGAAGCTATCTGAGGACATTTGCACTGCAATACGCCACCACCACATGCGAAGCACTGGTGAGCCTGACGCTTCTATGTTGCTACACTATGCTAATCTCCTTGCAAAAGTCATCACAGCAGATAATAGCGAGCTTAGCTTGATGTATGAAGTTGCAGATAAATTACGCTTAACAAACGAGGGCAGAGTGCAAATCATGGCTCGACTTGACACAATTTATCAAGCATCTGAGGTGCAGATATGAGTCATAAAGAATTCTGCAAACAATATGACTTAACAGAAGAGCAATTTTATGGCAAAGAGCCTGTCTGTGGCATCCTTAGCATAAGGTGGGAAGAGAGTATTCCAGATGGCTTTAATCCTATTGTAGAGAAAGATCTTTGGCTAGATAGCTTGACGAAAGTGCCAGAAGGTTTTAATCCCACTGTTGGTGGCGAGCTTGATCTGATGAGTCTGACAGTTTTGCCAAAGAATTTTCACCCAAAAGTTGGAGACTGGCTCAATCTGCATAAGCTAAGAGAGCTCCCCGAAGGCTTTGCGCCTATTGTTGGCAGCCTTCTTTATCTAGATAGTTTAGCGAGCATTCCAGAGGATTTTCAACCTGATTGTAAGGGGCTTATTCTGGCAAGTTTGACAGCCATTCCTGATAACTGGAATCCAAATATTGATGGCGAGCTTGATCTAACCTGTTTAGAAAGCATTCCTGATGGCTTTAATCCTGTTATTGGTGATGATCTTGTCCTAAGTAGCCTGACCAGTATCCCTGACGGCTTTCGCCCAACTGTTGGTGGAGATATTTACCTATGTAGCCTGACAAGCATTCCAAAAAACTTTGAGCTTGTGATTGATGGCAGCCTACATCTAAATAGCCTCACAAGCATTACAGAGGGCTTTCGCCCTAATATTGGGGGCGATCTTGATCTGCGCAGCTTAAAAAGCATACCTGAAGATTTTAATCCAACTATTGGTGGCCAAATTTTGCTAAATAGCTTAGTCTCTATGCCTGAGGGCTTTGAGGCTAGATATGATTGCAGCTTTGTTTCAGATGGCATTAGCCACACTTATGGCAATCTGGATATGAGCTATTGCAAAAGTATTCCAGACAACTTTAACCCAATTGTTGATGGATCGCTCGATCTGCGTAGGATAACGTCCATTCCAGATGGCTTTAACCCTACAATTGGCCGCGATCTCGATCTAAGCAGCTTGCTAGCCATTCCAGATGGCTTTAACCCAACAGTTGGTGGTTCGCTTTTTTTAGGTAGCTTGACAAGCATTCCAGATAGCTTTAATCCCACTGTTGGTGATACGCTTGATTTGCGTGGCCTCACAAGCATACCTGATACTTTTTGCCCAACTGCTGGAAGCCTTGATCTTCGCAGCATCACAAGCATTCCTAGGGGCTTTAGCCCTATTATCACTAGCTATGGCATTGAACTAGATAGCCTAACAAGCATACCAGATGATTTTAATCCTACCCTGCCAGGTCACCTTGATCTACGTGGCCTAAAAACTATACCTGCCAGCTTTAACCCCACTATTGGCACTAGTCTTAGCCTGCATAGCCTGATAGCTATCCCTGAAAACTTTAAACCTATTGTTGGTGGCAATCTTAATCTGGATGATCTCACAAGCATTCCAGAAAGCTTTAGCCCCATTGTTGGCGGCGATCTATTTTTATGGAATGTAACAAGCATACCGAGCGGCTTTAAGCTTGTTGTTGGAGGTAGCCTTTATTTAAATAGTTTAACAGAGCTTCCAGAAGATTTTAACCCTGTTGTTGGCGATAATCTTGTAATGCGTGGCCTGACGAGCCTGCCAGAAGGTTTTGCTCCTGCTGCTAGAAGAATTACTATAGAAGATGAAGAATTTGAGGGC
>JAITWL010000385.1 GCA_031285285.1 Deferribacteraceae bacterium
GGGACTATGCTGAAACCGCCTTTGAGGAATACAAATCGGTGGAGCTGTTGCTAGGCATTCTCAAGGAACGCGGCTTTACAATTGAAAAAAATACTGGCAATATTGAAACCGCCTTCACTGCGACCTTTGGCAAGGGTGAGCCAGTCATCGGCATCCTCGCAGAGTATGACGCGCTATCTGGCATGAGCCAAAAAGCAGGCACAGATAAGCATGAAGCGCTGCATCAGAATGGCAACGGGCATGGCTGCGGGCATAACCTTTTTGCGGGTGCGACTCTTGGCGCAGCTCTAGCCCTCGCTAAATACATCGCGGATAACAACATCGCTGGCACAGTGAAACTCTTCGGCTGCCCTGGGGAGGAAGGCGGCTCTGGCAAAGCCTTTATGGCTCGGGAGAAAGCCTTTGATAATTTGGATGTTGCTCTCACTTGGCATCCAATGGCGGTTAATGGCATATTCGACAACAGTATGCTGGCAAATTACCAAGTTTTATATAAATTCAAAGGCCTTGCCTCGCACGCTGCCGCATCTCCACATAAGGGCAGAAGCGCTCTAGACGCTGTGGAGCTGATGAACGTAGGCGTAAATTTTCTTCGTGAACACGTGATTCAGGAAGCCCGCATCCATTACGCCATCACCAATTCGGGCGGCTTTTCGCCTAATGTGGTGCAGGCCAGCGCCGATGTGCTCTATCTTATCCGTGCGCCGCAAACGCCACAAGTGGACGAGATATACCATAGGGTCAATAAAATAGCCCAAGGCGCGGCCATGATGACAGAAACCGAGGTGGAGATAGACTTTATCAAAGCCTGTGCCAATGTGGTGCCTAACAAGACCCTATCCAAGATTTTATATAACAATTTCTTGGAGCACAAATTGCCCGAATACACAGCGGAAGAGCAAGCCTTCGCCGCCTCTATGGCGGCCACGGTGTCTGCTGCAACGCCTGATGTCGAGCGCTATCTTGGATCGCATCCAGAAGCCATGCGCGAATATGGCACGAAGCTGCAAGGGAAGGCTCTATGCGATGTGATATTCCCTTTCTTTGAAAACGCTCCAGATGTGCTTTTGGCGGGCTCATCCGATGTCGGCGATGCCAGCTGGTCTGTGCCCACAGCGCAAATCATGACCGCCTGCTACGCTATGGGAACGCCCGATCATTCATGGCAACTCGTATCCCAAGGCCGCACAAGCATAGCACACAAAGGCATGCTGCTTGCTGCCAAGGTATTGGCAAGCGCCGCTGTGGATATCTTGCATACTCCAGACGTGATCACAAAGGCCAAAGCGGAGCTTCAGGCGCGGCTTGGTGGAATGCAATATAAAAGCGCCATCCCCGCAAACGTGAAGCCACGGCCGATCAGCAAGCTATAAAATCGCACCTGCAGATTGGCCTTCTTTGTACCGCGAAATCTGTTGACTTTCCTAAAGAGACACTATAGTGTTGTCTTATTACAAAATTGGAGGGAGTTATGAGAAATTTAGTCATGATATTGACAATGGCTGTGATATTTGCTGGTTGCTCTTGGGTTGGGACAAGCGAAACAATCCAACCAATAGAGCAAAATTCTGTTGATATATCAAAAAGCTTTTATATGATATATCCTGCAACTGGCTCTGAACAGACTTTCTTTACAGGCGAACTTGTTGAAAATGAAGCCAGCGCAAAGGATGCATCTGACGTTTTCTATAAAAAGTTTTTTCAAATCTTTGGTGGCTTAGTGGTCAGCGAATCTAATGTGGAATTAGATGCTGGGCTTGAAACTGCCGCAACACGTGGAGATAAATATCTTATCGCTATGGACATTCACGAATGGAAGGATTCATTTTATATGACATGCCAGGCGACTGAAAGTGGTGTGGCTGATCAGCTATTGGATGTAGCAGATGTAACAGTTCGTATATATGATGTGGCTAGCAAGCAGCTTATAAATAGCCAGCGTATTTATAATAGTGGCTGTCCAGTTGTCTAATTGAGTGTTATCCCAGTGGGAAAAAATAGCCCAAAAAGCAGATTTAATTCGTCACTTGATACATGGTTAGAAAATTTGAAATAATTCCGTCATTAGACTTGTCATGAAATGCCAAGACCCATTCGCTTCGCAGTGGAGGCGTATTCCCCATTGGATTAATCCTAGATTGCGGGTCGAGCCCGCAATGACGAAAGGCATATTTTATTAGGAATTGGAATAAGGTGATAAAATCCCCTCTTTGCAGAGGGGATTAATTTTATCAGGACAGCATTACATCATGCCGCCCATTCCACCCATGCCGCCCATATCAGGCATGCTAGGCTTGTCTTTCTCTGGTATCTCTGTGATCACTGCTTCCGTAGTGAGCATCAGGCCTGCAACTGAGGCTGCATTCTGCAGAGCACAACGGCTAACCTTAGTTGGGTCAATAACACCAGCTGCAATCATGTCTTCGTAAGTTTCTGTAGCTGCATTGAAGCCAAAAGCTGCAGTGCGCGCATCTTTCACTTTATTTACCACGATAGAGCCTTCCACACCAGCATTTTCAGCTATCTGGCGCAATGGATATTCAAGCGCACGGCGGATGATATCCACACCGATTTGCTGCTCTCTGCTCACTTTGAAGCCTTTCAGCCCTGCCATAGCGCGAATCAGTGCCACGCCGCCGCCAGGAACGATACCTTCCTCAACAGCTGCCTTAGTAGCATTCAGAGCATCTTCCACGCGAGCTTTCTTCTCTTTCATCTCTGTTTCAGTAGCAGCGCCCACTTTGATCACTGCAACGCCGCCCACGAGCTTCGCAAGGCGCTCTTGCAGCTTCTCACGGTCGTAGTCGCTAGTGCTTTCTTCGATTTGACGACGGAGCTGAGCCACGCGGCCTTTGATATCTTCGCTTTTGCCTTCGCCTTCAACTATAGTGGTGTTGTCTTTATCGACTACCACTTTTTTCACTCTGCCAAGATCTTCCAGCGTGATGCTATCAAGCTTCACGCCGAGATCTTCGGAGATCACTTGGCCGCCAGTCAGCACAGCTATGTCTTTCAGCATTTCTTTGCGACGGTCGCCAAAGCCAGGCGCTTTCACAGCGACGCAATTCAGCGTGCCACGGAGTTTATTCAGCACAAGTGTTGCAAGCGCTTCGCCTTCGATATCTTCAGCGATGATAAGGAATGGCGCACGTTGCTGCACGATTTGCTCAAGCACTGGGAGAATCTCTTTCATATTAGAGATTTTCTTCTCGTGGATAAGAATGTATGGATTCTCAAGCACAGCCTGCATAGTGTCTTGGTTAGTCACAAAATATGGCGAGAGGTAGCCACGATCAAATTGCATGCCTTCTACCACATCAAGGATAGTCTCCATTGATTTATTTTCTTCGATAGTGATAACGCCATCGTTGCCCACTTTGCCCATAGCATTGGCAATGATATCGCCAATTTCAGAATCGTTATTGGCAGAGATAGTGCCCACTTGCGCAATCTCTTTTTGATCTTGGATAGGCTTAGAAATGTTGTTAAGCTCCGCAATCACACGCTCTACGGCTTTATCAATACCGCGTTTGATTTCCATAGGGTTTGCGCCAGCAACAACGTTTTTCATGCCTTCGCGATAGATAGCCTGTGCCAGCACTGTAGCTGTGGTTGTGCCATCGCCAGCAGTATCGCTAGTCTTAGATGCCACTTCTTTCACCATCTGTGCGCCAATGTTTTCAATTGGATCTGGTAGTTCGATTTCTTTAGCCACTGTTACACCGTCTTTAGTGACCAGCGGAGAGC
>JAITWL010000398.1 GCA_031285285.1 Deferribacteraceae bacterium
TAAAACTATTTGCCGCCACACGCCTTAAAAGATCGTCAACCATCGCTTGACCAAAATTTGTCACTAATTCTTCTTTCGGCAGTTTTTGCTCAATAGACAAATCAAAAAATCGATCCATCTCAGCATAAGTGTAGCCGATGTCAGCTTCATCAGTCTGATTAGGTCTCAAATCGGCCGAAGGTGCTTTATTTATGAGCGCTTTGGGGATACCAAGTAGCTTAGCAGCTTGATAGACCTGCGTTTTATATAAGTCACCCAGCGGGTTTATAGCGCTAGCGCTATCACCATACCAAGTGCTATAGCCTAAGAGTATCTCACTTTTATTGCTAGAGCCTAACACCAGCGCGCCATGCTCGGCACTCTTATCGAATAGCACCACCATGCGTAGCCGTGCCAAGATATTACCTAGCCGATGCGGCGTTACGCTGGTAAAATGTGGATAAGCCTTAGCCATAGCTGTGAGCTCGATAGTCTCAAGCGTCAAACCAAGATGGCTAGCCATCAGCTGAGCATCGGTGCGGCTAGCAGCTGAGCTGGCCTCGTATGGCAGATTATATACCAGCACATTCTGCGCCCCTAGCGCCTCAGCAGCCAGCGCCGCCGAAAGCGCGGAATCAATACCACCCGAAAGACCCAGCACTACCTTTTGCGCGCCAGTAGCTTGTATGCTAGAGCGAAGGGCGGCGATCAGATTGCCTAATGTTTGTTTATTTATTGTTATCATAGTAAATCACTCTCCAATTAAAAACTGAATATAATCTCTGGCTGAATTATAAACGCCAGTGATGTACACAACTCTGTCAACCTGATCAACAAAGTAAATCGCTAAAAATTGTTTAGTTATTACTAGTTTCCTAAGCTCATTATCTGCCAAAGCTGGATGATTTAGCAATGGGCAGGATAATGGGAATTCTTTCAACATTTCAATCTTCTTTTGTATACGTTGTTTTAGTATACTTGCATCACCCATATAAAACGTAAGCTGAGCAATATCATCATAAATTAAGTCAATATCATCAAATGCTTCAGGAGTAAAAACAACCCTGTACTTTTCAGCCATATTTTTCTTCTAATCTGGCAAATACCTCATCGCTATCAAGCCCTTGCTTGTTTTTTGCGCTTTGAATAGCGCTTTTCTGCCTCTTAATTATTTCTGATTGTCCTATGAGGCGCTCAAATGCCGACTGAGTCATTATCACTAAAGATTCTTCACCTTGTTTTGTTAGATACACAGGGGCTTCGTCTTGACACAGCTCGCCTATCTCTGCAACACTCTTCAAATCTTGCAATAATACTGTTTTCATAACACTACCTCACAAATTTTCCGCTCTTCCCGCCTGTTTTTTCCATCAATTTAATATCGCCTAACACCATGCGCTTGTCAATGGCTTTGCACATATCGTAGACTGTCAGGCATGCCGCGCTGACTGCTGTCAAGGCTTCCATCTCCACGCCTGTTTGCCCGCTTACGCGCACTCTGCCATCTATTGTGACCACGCCTGTGTCAATATTAGGCGTGAAATCAAGCTCCACTGAGGTTAATAGCAAAGGGTGGCAGAGCGGGATCAGCTCTGGTGTGCGCTTTGCAGCCATTATGCCAGCAAGCCGTGCCACCTCAAAGACATTGCCCTTGGTAATCTCTTTATCTAGAATTTTTGTTAGGGTAGCCTTTTCCATAGTGACAGTGCCAGTCGCCCAAGCTGTGCGGCTAGTGGGCGCTTTATCTGTGACATCCACCATGCGGCTCTTGCCTTCTTCGTCAAAATGCGTTAATTCGTCCATTAATTTGGAAACTCCTTAAAAAGCTCGCTCTTATCAATATCGCAGACCACCAGCGAGAGCAAACGCTCATCGCTATTGGGATTACGTCTGATTGTTATATTATCACCCACGGCTGCATGCTCCAGCAGCAGCTCAGCATAAGTTTTCCTCGTAGCCAACACCTGCCCAGTTGAAGAGAAATCTGGCTGGCGAATTGCTATCACATACGATTCAGACATTGATGGCAAAAGCTTCATAAAAAGCAGCTCCACAAAGCCTTTCATCTCTTCTTGCAGTATGTTATCCTGCCGTGAAGGGATTATATTACCTTTGCTATCCACAGCGCTGTATTCCATTATCAGTGTGATGGTCTCGCCCCTCTTTGCAGCTGATACCAGCGATAGTCGCGGCGCTAACTGATATTTATCGGTGTAGACCGATTCACGCAAGGCATTGTTAAATTTATTCACTGTATCTGCTAGCTCTGCATTGAGCAACTTGCTCATAGAATTTGCGCCAGCCTGCTCATCGTAGAAAACTTTGGCTGTCCTGATATTGCGCACTTCAATAAAGCCAACTGAGCCATTATAAAGCCGCACTGCATACCAGCTATCGTTAGAGGCAATAATAGTCACCTTTTCGCCAGGTATAGCATTGCGAACTACTCTGCTAGTTTTATTTGCAGCGCTATAGATAGGCACAGCTGAGTAGATAACATTGCCTACAGCCTCAACGACATTATCAGGATGCGGCACATTAGCTGTAGTGGCATTATCAGGCAACACGACACTGTTGAGCTCACTCTCAAGCGCGAATGCGCTAAAACTGGTCAATAATAAGATAGTTAAAAATAATATTTTGTTCATTTAAAAGTTAGTTCGCTCCAGCTTCTAGCCTTTTGACCCTATCAATTGCAGTCAAATTCCCTTGGTCTGCAAGCATATTACACCATTTCAAGGCTTCTGTGTTATCTTTTTTTATATCTTCGCCTAAATAATATGCATCACACAGCTGAATCAGTGCCCCTTTCTCCTGCTGTTCAGCAGACCTGCGATACCATTTCAAGGCCTCTTGGATATCTTTTTCCACGCCATCAGCATGATAGTAAGAAAGCCCCATATGATATTGCGCTTTGGCATGCCCTTGCTCAGCAGCCTCGCGATACCACACCAGCGCTTGAGTCATATCTCGTTTGATTATAGGGTTGCGCTTCACAACATCGCCCATGTCATAGACAAGCCCCAGCTGATATTGCGCCTCTGCATGGCCTTGTTCGGCGGCTTTGCGATACCAAATCACAGCTTCTGACTTATCTTGGTAAGTGCCCTGCCCATAATCATAAGCAAAGCCCACTTTATATTGAGCCTCTGCGTCTTGTGTGGCAGCCATGACATACCATTTGAAGGCTTCTTCATAATTTTTATCTTTGTAATAGGCGTTTCCAAGCTCCAGTTGCTCTGCTACACTATGCGCGGGAGTTTCATAAAATTTCAAAACGGTCGTCGCATCTTCATGGCCTTGATCAGCAGCTAGACCAAGCCATTTTTGAGCTTCTTCATAATCTGTAGCCACACCTTCACCTAAAGAATAAGCAGCGCCAACACGAAATTGCGCATCAGCAAAGCCCTGTTCAGCAGCTTTATAATACCAATTAAAAGCTTCTACATAATCTTGAGCCACGCCTTCCCCAAAATAATAGGCATTGGCGACATTATGTTGTGCATTAATAAGCCCTTGCTCAGCAGCTTTAAGATACCAATTAAAAGCCTCTGCATAATCTTGGGCCACAACATCGCCAAAATAGTAAGCATTGCCAACATTATGTTGAGAATCTGCAAAACCTTGCTCAGCAGCTTTGCGCCACCAGTTTAAAGCCTCGACATCATCTTGTTCTACACCTCGCCCTGTAGAGTACATAACGCCTAAATTATGTTGAGCCTGCATATCTTCCTGCTCAGCAGCCTTGCGATACCAAGCTATGGCCTCAGTATCGCTCTGCTCCACGCCTCTACCTAGGCGATAAGCGCGCCCTATATTGCGTTGCGCCTTTACATGGCCTTGCTTAGCTGCCTCGCGATAGTAATTTAACGATTTGGTATAATCCTGCTCGACACCTTCACCATCGTAATAGTTATTACCTAAGATATATTGTGTCTCTGCATCTTCAGGCTCTGATTGCCCTTTATCTTGCATCACCCAAAAAAGCAATAAGCCAACAAGCGCAGGGATGAATAGCCAAAACTTTGTCCGCTTTGGCTTATCTATGAATAGTCGTTTATCTTCATCAACTTGTCGCACTATTCGCCCCTTACTGGTGATAAGCTACACATTATGCCGAAAATAAATAATATCCCCATCCTGTACGATGTATTCCTTGCCTTCCACACGCATTTTGCCTTTTTCTTTGGCTAATGTCATTGACTTTAGCTCTTCAAAATCGCTATATGAGGTCACTTCTGCGCGGATAAAGCCACGCTCTATATCTGAATGTATCTTGCCTGCGGCCTTCTGTGCTGTGGTGTTTTTTTCCACAGTCCATGCACGCACTTCTTTTTCACCAGCAGTGAAATATGTCACAAGGCCTAATAAATCATACCCTTCTTTTATAAGATTTTCAAGCCCTGGTCGCTCTAGGCCAAAGCTAAGC
>JAITWL010000048.1 GCA_031285285.1 Deferribacteraceae bacterium
CGCTCTCAGTGGGCCTTCATGCCGTCTCGATCTTTCATTGATGCCACCAATAGTGATCCGCGGATTTGGCTTATAGTGAACCACGCCTGGCTCTGGCACAGATATGCCGCTACGCACCACAGCGCCCACCACACGAGAAGAATCGAAGGTTGCCTCCAATAGCTGGGTGTTATCCACACCATTCTGTAAGGGAAGCACAGCTCCATGCGATGAAAGATGCTTGCGACAAGCCTTTATGGCATCTTTAGTATCTTTCGCCTTCACTGATATGATGATCAAGTCATATAGTCCCTCAGGAGCAGCTATGGCCTTGATCTTAAAATTTACTAGCTCTCCGTCATCATTGGAAAGCGTTAGCCCGCGCGCCTGATAGGCGGCCAAGCGTGCACCACGCGCCACAAAGTCGACATTACAGCCTGCGGCTGCCAGCTGGCTGCCAAAATAGCCGCCCACTGCCCCTGCTCCAAAAACCAATATTCTATTATACGACTGCAACGTCGCCATTTTTTACCACCAACCTTAATCGTTTTCTACGATCAAATATACCTGCGACAAGCTTTTCGCTTATCTGGTCTTCCACATGATTCTGAATCAAGCGTCTGAGCGGGCGTGCACCATACTCATAATTATAATCCTTGTTCAGAAGCAGCTCTTTGGCCTCATCGGATACTTCTATCTCTTTACCCTGCTGCGCCAAGCGGTCATTCAGCTCCACAAGCTGCAAATCGAAGATCTGCTTTAGCTCTGCAATGCCAAGCGGCTTAAAGTATATAATATTATCCACACGATTTAAAAATTCTGGTGGAAAATGCTGCTTCAAGGCTTTCTCAGCGGCTGATTGAAAGCGTTTGCTATCAGGATAGCGAGCGTCGTTACCAAAGCCCATTGCGCGATCCATAGCGGCATCTTTCATGCCAAGATTCGATGTCAGGATGATCACAGTATTCTGAAAGCTCACCCTATGGCCTAGGCTGTCATTCACAAAGCCATCATCGAGTATCTGGAGCAGGATATGCAGCACATCAGGATGCGCCTTCTCCACCTCATCAAAGAGCACCACGCTATATGGCTTGCGGCGCACTTGCTCAGTCAGCTTGCCGCCTTCATCATAGCCCACCTAGCCTGGAGGCGCGCCAATAAGACGTGATACATTAAATTTTTCGCCATATTCGCTCATATCAATACGAATCAGCGCCTCAGTAGTGCCAAACATGCTTTGTGCAAGGCGTTTAGCCACTTCTGTCTTTCCAACGCCTGTAGGGCCAAGGAAGATGAATGAGCCTAGCGGTCTGCGAGGATTATTAAGCCCTGCAAAGCTACGACGCATAGTCTTATAAAGCTTTTCCACGGCCTCATCTTGGCCGATGATATATTTTTGAAGGTCGTCATTCAGGCTAGCAAGGCGCTCTTTATCATCTTGACGCAGCCTATAGACAGGCACACCAGCGATCTCGGAGACCACCTGCGACACATCCTCCAAAGTGAGCGAAGGCCAGTTGCTATCGATTTCTTCTGTCCACACAGCCACTTTCTGCTGATAGAGCTCATCAAGCCGCTCCAGCTCGTTAGTGACCATATCAAATTGCTCTGGCTCGGTGTTGGTCATATCTTTCAGTGAGCCAATCTGCTGCTTTAGTGCTGACAGCTCTTCTGGCATAGCCTGATGCTGTATCTTCACCTTGGAGCAGGCTTCATCGATTACGTCTATGCTCTTATCAGGCTGAAACTTGTATGAGATATAGCGATCAGTCAAGGTGACAGTCTCTTCCACTACACTATCAGGGATTAGCACCTTATGGAAATCTTCATAATTCTTGCGAACGCCTTTTAGTATGCGAGTTGTGTCCTCGGTGGATGGTTGATCCACAAGTATAGTCTGGAATCGACGCTCTAGAGCGCCATCTTTCTCAATATTTTTGCGATATTCGCCAAGCGTAGTTGCGCCAATGCATTGGATGATACCACGCGCAAGGGCTGGTTTAAGCATATTAGAAGCATCAATCGAGCCCTCAGCTGCACCTGCGCCTACTATGGTGTGTATTTCATCTATGAATAGCACCACATCTTTAGTGGCTTCAATCTCTTTCAATAGTAGCTTGATGCGCTCCTCAAATTGGCCGCGATATTTAGTGCCCGCGACAAGGCCGCCAAGCTCGATAGATACTAGACGCTTGTTTTTTAGCGATTCAGGCACATCGGAATTCGCTATACGCTGAGCTAAGCCCTCCACGATAGCTGTTTTCCCCACTCCCGGCTCACCTAAGAGGATAGCATTATTCTTCATGCGGCGGCTGAGTATGCGCACAAGGCGATCAACTTCGATATCGCGGCCAACTATAGGATCTAGCCGCCCTTCGATAGCCGAACGAGTCATATCTACGCCAAATTCATCAAGTGTAGGTGTGCCAGATGTGCTGCTAGTGCGCTGCTGCGTACCACGCATATAAAAACGTACCTGCTCTTTTAGAGAAGCATAATCAAGGCCGATCTTTGATAGCACGGCAAAAGCCTTGCCTCTGCGCTCACGCATCAGCCCTAGGAGCAGGTGTTCGGTATTAACATATTTTTGATCAAGCAATTTTGCTTCTTCTAGCGTATATTCTAGCACACGCTTAGATAGCAGGCTGAATGGCAG
>JAITWL010000092.1 GCA_031285285.1 Deferribacteraceae bacterium
CCAGCTAACAAAGCAAAACAGCGCATATTAAAGGCATAATATCGCAAATGCTCAGGCATATTGCTTGGCTTGATACTGAGATATGTCAGCAGCAGCAAGCCTGCTAGCAACATCCATGGCAACGCCTTCATGCTAAAGCCCTTTATGATAAGAAGCAACAAAAATGGTAGCAAAAAATACCACTGCCACTCTATTGATAGCGACCATGTATGCAAGAGCGGCATGATAGATGTGTCATCAGCAAAATAACCAAAATCAAGTGAGGCAAAATATTGATTAGATATGAATAGGCTCAAGCTCTTAAGGCTGTGTGTAAAACTGGCTAAATCAGCTGGGGTTGCCCATAGAGACCAAAAAATAGCTGTTGCCAACATAAGCACCAGCAAGAGTGGCTGTATGCGCCAAAAACGGCGATTAAAAAAACTAAATACACTGAACCTATCCGCTTTAATGTCTTTGTATATGCCAGAAGTGATCAAAAAGCCAGATATAACGAAAAATATATCCACACCAATAAAACCAGCCTGAAAGCTAGCAAACCCTGCATGAAATAAAACCACAGAGAGCACCGCAAGCGCACGAAGCCCTTCGATATCAGGGCGGTAATCACCCATAGTATTCGCAGAATGTGGAGGTTTAATCAAGACTTTCATAAATATTTTCTTTATTCCCATTTTTCCAGCTTCAAACTTTGCCAAAATAATACAGCCTTTTCAGCCGAAATAGCTCCTCAAATGGCAGCAGATCGGCCTCGCCTTTCACAAAAACTGTCACAGTGCCGTTTTTCTTCCCTGTCGAACTTTGAGAAAACCGCTCTATAAGCGTTTCTGCCAACGAACTCTGCAATATCTCATCTTTAAATTCACTTGCAAAGTGAAAAGCGCAGCGAAAGTAGCCTTCATGCGCCTTGATCCAGATGAAAGTCTTCTTTTTCACTTGCACCTTAGCTAACCAGCATTTTGTATCGTTATAATAGCGCCATTCCAGCGTTGCTTTATCTGTAGCTTTCAAAAAGCCTTCAAAGCTCTGCCATGCGGCATAAGCAGTACCCAAAGCATGCTGTAACACTGCGTTATCGGGATGCTGATCTTTATTATCTAAGGGCGATGCTGTATTCCACATGACTAACGAAACCATTGTATTGCTACTTGTTCTTGTTTTTCTATAATATCAAATTCATGGTGATCTGAGCTTATTAATCTAGCACTTCTTGTGGTACTCTCAGCAAGTGCTATCGAATCAGCCAACGATATTCTATACTTAGACTTTAACAAGCCTGCTCTTTTAAAAACAACATCATTTAACTCGTGTATAATTTTTATTGGCATTTCTGCAACAATTTCAAGCATCCTCTGCGCTTCTTGCTCGTTGTAAGTTTTTATCACATCATAATAAACTTCAAGCAAGTTGATTTTATGCATGAATATGATAGTGTCTTTGTTATCAATTGCCCTTTCAAAGATTTCCTTTATAATTTCAGCACCATTTTCTTTTGCAAAATATGCAATTAGCGCACATGCATCTAAGACAAAAGCATTCATTCTTCCAATTCCTTTTCTAATGCTTTGTTTTTAATGAAATTTTCACTTGATAATTTTCCGTCAGAAAACATCCCAAATGATTTTTCAAGTATTGCAACTGACTTTTCTTTAATAGGAGACAAAATAATTGTGCCATCATTTTCTTTGGTTAAACAAATTTTTTCTGAATTAATATAAAAAAATATTGTTTCAGATAGTGTTTCTTTATCAATAATTATACTTTCCATATATTCCTTCTCCTTATTTACCTTAATTTTTCACGTTAACAAGCCGTTCATGTCGTGGCACATTCACAGCTACATAAAAGAATGTGGCTGTGCGTGTGAGCACAATCGGCGTGAAGAACACATCCCTGGTTATGCCAGTTGCCTTAGATGTCTCAACTTTTGTAAATATTTCTTTATTATTAAAGTGTGCAACTTCTTTTTGAGTAAGTTCATATTTCTGCCCAATCAAATTACGATTGGGATGCGTTAGATAAACCTGTGTTGGTGAAAGAAGCATAGCATAGCCCGTGTCATAGACTCGCGCATGCCATACTGGCCTCACAATATAATCAAGAGCTATATCAACACTCACAACGCCTGCAGTCTTGCCATTCACCACAAAAGGACGCGAAAGTGTCATAAAAATGTATTGTTCGCCATCATAATCTGCCTCACGTGGCTCAGGCGTGATATAATGCTTGCCTGTGCTCAATGGATTGGTGTACCAATCGCTAGCAAAGACAGCATCAGACATTGTCATCCTAGTTATTTGCCCATAATCCTGAAACACCCCTTGCGCATATTTCGGCTCATCCCAAATTATATAAAATGCCAATATGTCACTATTTGCCTTTGCCATATTCTCTAAATATTGGTAGATCAGCTCTTCATCGCGATCTGTTTTGCCAGTGGTGCTAAGAGTTATGGCATTGGCCATGCTATCAATAGTGTCAGTTGCTCTAGCAAACTTAGTGTCAATATCTTTTGCCAAATTGTCTGCAAGTGCCCATAGATATTGCTTGGATAAGACATCCACATCGTGCATATAAGTATTTTGGTTTACACAACCTGCAATAAAAGCAATAACGACTATTAAAATAGGTAACACCCTAACAGAACGCTTTGGCACTGGTAAACTCCTTTAGCTCTTTAATCAAGTCTCCGTTTTGCTTCAATAACCATATATAAGGTGGCAATTTATAGCCAAAATCAGACTTCTGCCATTAGTGGCTTTTCGAAAAATGCGACACCTTGCCAAAAATTACTGAAATCAAAATTATTAAAATATGGTTTTGTAGGCGCGACCTGCAAGCCACAGCCTTTCATCTCAATTTTTCACGTTCGGTAGCAAGGTCTACAACATCATCAATAGTCATATCTTTCCAAAGGTTGCTTTTGCGCCATTCAGTGTAGTCAAAAGTATTTTCTCGAATCATAGATATAAACACTTCTGCTTCAACAACGCCCAGTCTTTCTACAAGACACTGCATGCCAGCACTCATTATAGCATCAGTTAGTGCATTATTGCTCATTTTAGACCCTCCCATTCTTTTTTAAAGTCTATTGGGTTTAAAAGCTGAATACGATCCGTTTTATATTTCAAAATTCGTTTATCAGTTGTGACAAAGTAGTCACATTCTGCTAAAATGGCACATGCAATATGTGCAGCATCAAACGCTTTTACACCAGTATCCGCTATCTCCCTTGAAAGTTTTAAAACATCAAATTTTACTGCCAATATATTCTTTAGCATATTTATCAACAAACTGTAAGATTGCATTTCTTTTATATTTCCAAGGGTTCTCCATAACCTCAGAATATAAGATAAAAGAAGTTACTAATTCGATATTCCCATATTGTATCAGCGCCTGTATGTACAGCTTTGCTTCCGTCTCCAATATGATCTGTTGAAAGATCATAAGGCCGACAATAGCAGCAATTATCAAGATATATTTTCATTCATACATCTCCAGCCTTTCATTTCGTGGCACATTCAAGCCTACATTGTTCTTTTATTATCTCATGAGAAATGGCGCCCTGCCTCAAAATCATCATCTCCTTGCTTTATTTCAGCCTCAAGCCACGCGAGAGCTTAAATAAGCTTCAACCGCTTCGTTAACTATGTCTAAGTGCGAACGGTTTTGCTTATGCGCAATTTCATTAAGTCTATTCAGTTGGAAAACTCAGCTCCATAGTAGCCTCCTTATTTCCCCCATAGCCTTTCCAGCCGTTCCTTGATCTTCTGTTCAAAGCCATTATCGCTTGGCTCGTAAAATTTAACGCCATCTGGCTTATATTTCTGTGCCACAAAGCCGCCAAAATCGAAAGGGTATTTGTAGCCCTGTGCATTATGCGCGATATTCACGGGCACTTTGGGGTCGTGTGCCTCTAAGTATTCTTGCGCAATGTGCAGCGACATATAGCTTTTATTACTCTTGGGGCAGCTTGCCAGATAATTGACAGCTTGCGCCAGTATTATCATGCCTTCTGGCAGGCCTACATTCATAAACGCACTATAGGCGCTATTCACAAAGACTAGCGCATCGGGGAAGGCATTGCCTATATCTTCGCTAGCGCTTATCATCAGTCTGCGAAAGACAGCCTCTGGCGGCACGCCCGATTTCACCAGCTTTAGCGCCCATAATAACGCAGCATCTGGGTCTGTGCCGCGAATCGACTTGATCATCGCGCTTAGCAGATCATAGTATTCGTCATCGTCAAAGTTACGCTTTTTGACGATATCATCAAGCCCATCCACCGAGAGCGTTAGCGTGCCTTGCTTGCGCTTGCCAAGCATCGCGGCTAGCTCTAGCACATTTAGAAAGCGCCTTGCATCGCCTGCTGCCTCTGCGATTATATCAGGCAGAGCAGGCTCATAATCCACGGCGTCCACATCAAACTTTTGCTTGAAATGTGGCACTGCCCGCTTGGCTAGCTCTCGCAAATCGCCTTCTTCCAACGCACGAAAGCGAAAAATCATGCTTCTTGAACGGAAGGCTGGGTTGAGGCTGTATGTCGGATTCTCTGTGGAGGCTCCGATTATTTTAATATGTCGGTCATCAATCAATTTCAATAGCAAATTTTGCTGTGTTTTATTATAACGATGAATCTCATCTATAAAAAGCAGCATCGGCCTGCCATAAGACACGGCCATCTCACTGATATTTTTCAAATCAGCCGCGCCCGCGGTGGTGGAGTGTAGGGGATGAAAGGGCATAGAGAGCGTCTTGCCTGCAACTCGTGCAGCAGTGGTCTTGCCAGTGCCAGGAGGGCCCACAAAAATAAGGCTGTCAAAAGCCCCATTTTCTAAAAGTGATCGTAATGCTGTCCCCGAGGCGAAAAGATGTCGTTGCCCCGCTATTTCATCCAAGCTTTCTGGCCTCAGAAGCTCGGCAAGTGACATAGTTGAGCCTGCGGGCTTCGCAGTTGAGTCTGTGGGCTTCGCAGTTGAGCTTGCGGGCTTCGCAATCAAGCCGCTCTTAGCAGATGGCAAATCCTCAGTTTCTAGATCAGCGTTATTCAAAAAAATCCCCCGCATATGCCGTGTGGCAGAACAATTTGAGCCTGTTTATAAAAAACAGGGTTGGCGCAAAGCGTTGGCTTTAGGCTTTCTGCTGAAACTAAAAAGCAACACAGACATGCTCACCACCAATTTCGACAACATGCACCAAGTTCAGAAGTGTTGGCTGCAAATCGTTGTATCCAAACACGAACACAGCAGGGTAATTTTACCTTTTTTAAAAACTGCTTATGCAACTTCAGGCTTATGGCTGTAAGCCAGCAAAAGTCTTATCTATTCTCTCCAGAGTAAGCTCAAGCTCACCTATCTCATTCTGCAATTTCAAGAAATCTGCAGCTATCAAATATGCCGCCTGCAATGCAATAGTGTGGGTGTTCAGCTCTGCTGAATTAGCCGTTTTCACTTCCTGCATGCGCACATTAAGAAGGTCTGCTACGCTGGAAACAAATGTTTCATCTTCATCAGAAGTGAGTTTCATCTTCTGACCCCAAACCATTATCTCCATAGTAGTAGGCATGTATCGCTCCGTAACAGCTAGTCAAACAGCTGGATAAGACGCTCCACGCGCTCTTTCACAGTGTCTCGTTCCGACATATACTGATCTCTCTCTGTGAGATACTGGAGCGATTCAGTCTCCATTTTGTCCAGCTGCTCTTTCAGCCGCGCTATCTCATCTCTCAACGAAGCGTTTTCTTCCCCTAGTCGATGATTTTCCTCTTTTTGAGAAGAAACCATCTGTATCAGCCCCGAAATTTTGTCATGCAATTCATTTAGTTTTAAAATCCATTCCATAGCTTAATTTAGCGCCTTCTATGTGATTTGTCAATAATATTATTCTCAGGTCTTCGACCTTCGAGGATCGGCGGCTTTATCCTCGCGTCGGCAGAGCCTAGCTGCGGTACGCCGCCTCCAGCATTCAGTCGCCACTGCGTGGCTCGTCTGCTGACAACCCCAAACCCCATCTTGGGGATTTAAGGTTGTAATCCATATTTATCCGCTTCGCGGGCTTATCTGTCCGCTCAATCGCTTTGCTACGCTCGCTAACGATATATTATTCTCAGCTCTACGAGCTTCGAGGGTAGATCAGTCGCCACTGCGTGGCTCGTCTGCTGACAACCCCAAACCCCATCTTGGGGATTTGCGGACTTATCTATCCGCTCAATCGCTTTGCTACGCTCGATATATTATTCTCAGGTCTTCGACCTTCGAGGATCGGTGGCTTTATCCTCGCGTCGGCAGAGCCTAGCTGCGGTACGCCGCCTCCAGCATTCAGTCGCCACTGCGTGGCTCGTCTGCTGACAACCCCAAACCCCATCTTGGGGATTTGCGGGCTTATCTATCCGCTCAATCGCTTTGCTACGCTCGCTAACGATCCTTCCGCCGCTTCGCGGCTTTTTGGCGTGTTACACTCTTGCCATAATTGCCGAAATCTTTTGCACAAAGCCTGCTGGGTCTTCGATCTTTTCGCCTTCTAATAAGAGCGCCTGATCGTATATTAGGCCAGCATATTCTTTGAGCTTCGCATCATCGCCAAGCTCTTTATTCATTGCGACTATCAGGGCGTGGTCTGGGTTGATTTCCAATATACGCTTTGATGGCGGCATCATCTGCCCCATAGCGCGCATCATTCGCTCCATCTGTGGGTCAAGGGCATTTGCTCCCACCACTAGGCAAGCTGGGCTTGATTTTAGGCGAGTGGTTAGGCGTATGCTTTCCACTTTATCGCCAAGCGCTTCTTTCATCTGCTTTAATAAGACTTCATAATCCTTCGCTTTGGCCTCGGCCACGTCTTTATCAAGCTCCAAGTCGCCTTTCATCACCGATTTGAATGTGTGCTCTTTGTATTGGTGCAAGCCACCGAAGATGATATCATCCACTTCATCTGTCATGAATAGCACTTCCAGCTCCTTCTCCTTGAGTGTCTCAAGGTAAGGCGAATTCTCTAGCTCACGGCGGCTAGCGCCTGTGATATAGTATATATCTTTCTGCTCGGCCTTCATGCGGCTGATATAGTCATCTAGAGTAGTGGTATCGCCTGCCTTGGTAGCTGTAGATTCAAATAGGGCAAGCTTAGCGATAGTCTCGCGGCGCTCATGATCATAGTGGATGCCTTCTTTCAACACCTTGCCGAATTCTTTGAAAAACTTGCCATATTTCTCTGGCTCATCACGCTGCATATCTGCAAGCGCATCAAGCGTCTTGCGCACTATATTCTTCTGCATGACGCTCATATGGCGATTATTTTGCAAAATTTCGCGAGAGATATTGAGCGGCAGGTCGCCTGATTCTACTACGCCTGTCAAAAAGCGCAGATACTGAGGTACAAGCTCTTCGCAATGCTCCATAATCTGCACACGCTTCACATAGAGCATCGGTCCAAAAGTGGCATCAGCATGGAATAGATTGAATGGCGCATGCGCTGGAATAAATAGCAGAGCGGCAAATTCCATCGAACCTTCCACTTTGAATTGTATAGTGGCAGTGGCTGGCTCATAATCATGCGTGATATGCTTATAAAATTGCTCTTGCTCTTCGGCGCTCACTTCGGCTTTATCCTTGAGCCAAAGCGCCTTCATAGAATTAAGCGTCTCTTCAACTGTCTCTTTCTCGCCTGTCTCTTTGCCTTCGCTATCCATGATTGCTTTTTGGCTATCCATCACAATGGGATAGCTGATATAATCTGAATAAGTGCCAACTATGCGGCGCAGCTCCCAGTCTTTGAGCAGGTTTTCATTTTCATCTGTGAGATGCAGGGTGATCTCTGTGCCAGCCGCCTCTTTGCTAGCCTCTTCCACTGTATAGCTGCTCTGAGCATCTGATTCCCAACGAGTGGCAGAATCTACTGCTGTGCCACGCTTACGAGAGATCACAGAGACGTGATCGGCCACCATAAAGGCGCTATAAAAGCCTACGCCAAATTGGCCAATAAGATTGCTTATATTGCCATCAGCCTTATTCGCTTCCTGCAATTGCTTCAAGAATTCTTTTGTGCCAGAATGGGCGATAGTGCCCAGCGACTTGATCATCTCATCGCGAGTCATGCCTATGCCATTATCAGAAATGGTGATAGTCTTCGCCTCAGGATCGGCCGCTATCTTGATTTTCCAGTCTGTACCCCCCTCATAAATTTTGCTATCTGTCAGCCCTTCATAAGCAGCCTTGTCGATAGCATCAGAAGCGTTAGAGATCAGCTCCCGCAGGAAGATTTCCTTATTGGAATAAAGGGAATGAATAACAATATTAAGAATCTGTGAGACTTCTGTCTGAAATTCTTTCTTTTCTACAGCCATAATTACTTGCTCCTATTTAATTTAGCACTCACTAAGATGGAGTGCTAACACTATAAGAGCAAGCAGCTAAGTTGTCAAGGGTGATTTTGGTGACTATATACTTTTCACCACCAAAAAACCGTGAGTAAGGCAAAAGTCCCATATGCACTAACTTAAGTCTTTAAAATATTTTATATTTGTGCTACACTGCCATTAAAGAGGTGCAATTATGGTAAGTGTAGCAAAATTACTTA
>JAITWL010000093.1 GCA_031285285.1 Deferribacteraceae bacterium
AGATAGCGCACATACACATCCACTATATTGGAATCGCTTGCAAAATCAAAGCTCCATACATGATCAAGTATCTGGCTGCGTGTCAGCACACGGCGCGGATTGCGCATAAAATATTCCAGCATAGAATATTCCTTGGCTGCAAGCTCGATCAGCTGATCCCCGCGGCGCACTTCCCTTGTGATGGTATCTATAGAGAGATCCTCAAATTGTAGAAGCACGCTTTTATTGGGTGTATCTCGCCGCAACATAGCTCGGATGCGGGCTGATAGCTCATCATAAGAGAATGGCTTAGTCAGATAATCATCTGCACCTGCATCAAGGCCAGTGACCCTATCTTGGATGCTGTCTTTAGCTGTCAATAGGAGCACAGGCGAGCTGATATTGCGACCACGCAATGTTTTTAGCACAGATAGCCCATCTTTCACAGGTAGCATAATATCCAAAATGATACAATCATAGCTACCCAAATCAAGGAATAGCAAAGCTTCGCCGCCATCAAAAGCCTGATCGACGCTATAGCCCTCTTCTTTGAGGTTGCGTGCTAGTAATCCAGAAAGTGTTTTTTCATCTTCCACAAGTAAGATTCTCATTTGATCATTATACCCTATAAATATGAAAATAAGATGAGAAAACGCAAAAATAAAGTTATATGGCTTTTTGTGTCCAGTTTTGTATTATACATATAGCAAACTGTGTGCTTTGTGCTTGCAAAAATTCTATGTAAGTGCTATTTTATACCCAAGGGGCGAGGGGCGTTAGCCGCCGTTTGATTATCTTAAGCATAATTATTCCTCCTTTTGGGGTATTCAGGGTGGCGGCAACCACCCTGTGTTTCTTTCCTACCACAGTCCTATGTTATGGGTCAATAATTTTCTTGCTAGATTCAGCAGTTGTTTCATCGTGATCACAACCGATTTCACCGATCTTGTGCGCACATCATCGCGTCCGCCTGAGCAGAGCAGCTTTCTTGTGTGTACGTCATTGCGGGCTCGACCCGCAATCTAGGATTAATCCAATGGGGGAATACGCCTCCACTGGATTTATTCTGGATTGCGACTCAAGGCCGCAATGACGTGTGCTGTCACCCAGCAACTATCAATATGAAAATAAGATGAGAAAAATAAATATTCATAAATGAGAAAAGCTTCATCTTATTCTCATAGTTATTTCATTTTTTGCTGCTAGAATTCAAAAATCAAGATGAACGGAGGGTTCTAAAATGAAAAAAGTATTTGTATTAACTATGTGTTTGGTTTTTTCTGCTGTAGCTATGGCGCAGTATACTGGCTCATCTCGCACTGCTACTGCGAGCACCGTGCGTGAAGCTCTGGAGCTGCCTGATGATGCACATGTGACACTGACAGGCAAGCTGAGTGAGCGTATAAAAGGTGACCATTATACCTTCACCGATAGCACTGGCTCTATCGAAGTCGAGATTGATAATAAACACTGGCGCAATCTGCAAGTGGGGCCAAATGACACTGTTGTTATCAGCGGCGAGATTGATAAAGATTTCTCAAAGCGTAAAGTGGATGTGGATCGTATAGAAAAGCGCTAAGGGGGCAAAGAATGAAAAAGCTAACACTAATAATTGCATTAATATTTACAGTAGCCTGCAGCGATAGTGATGATAGTGATGGCGGCGGGTATAGGCATGATTTTTCCACAGGCACTTATGAGCTAACAGGTGTAAGCATTGATGGCGGCACTATTGATACAGACTCAACATATTTGATGAAATTCAGCATTGACAGGCAGGCTGATAGGCTCGTGCTGCTGGAAGCAACAGCACTCTATGCTGGCGGTGCACTTGTGGAGCGGGAATTTGAGTATAAAGCAGAGCAATGGGATTATCAATATAGCCGCTGGGATCAAGATTTTGACAGCTGTGGAGAAATGACAGGCAACAAGATCACTTGCACCGAAAGGGAAAATGGGCGATCAATAGCCTACACAATAACAAAGCTGAATGATAATTTTGACGCGAACTTAGATTTGCTTGGCACAGCTTTTAATGGCACTGTCGCTACAAGTAGCAATGGTACTTATGGCCTTGTTGCGTATGATGGCTCTAGCTGCCGTGTGGAAGGCGAGCTTTACTTGAATGGCAACACTGCCAGCTATGATTTAGACCTAGAGCGCGGCTGCCCTATAGTAAGAGAGCTGGAAGCTTGGGATGGCTCTGTAACTGTAGGAGCTGTAGATAGTAATGACCTGCTTTCAATCACAATAGATACAATTCCACTGAAGTTTAAAAAATTTAGTGACAAGAATTAATTGGCGTCTCAAATCGCTTCGTAGGGGCGACCGACTCGGTCGCCTGTGCGGGCATTGCCACTGGATTGATGCGGGCGAGCGAGGTCGCTCGCCCGCTACAAGTTCAACTATTATTTCTTTTCAGCCTTAAATTTGTCCATCAGATCCCAAGCGCCTAGCATATACATTATGCCAAGTGCGCGGTCGTATAGGCCATAGCCTGGGCGGCCTGGCTCATTCCAGAGATTGCGGCCGTGGTCTGGGCGGATATAGCCCTCAAAGCCACATTCGTGGTAAGCTCGCAGGATATCAAGTATGCCTGTTTCGCCATCACATTCTCTGTGTGATGCTTCGGAGAAATCGCCATTAGGATAGTGTTTGATATTGCGAATATGCGCAAAGGCTACACGGTCGCAATGTTTGCGTACAATATCTGCCACATTATTGTCAGGGTTAGCATTTAGGCTGCCTGAGCAGAGAGAGAGACAGTTGTATGGGTCATCCACCATCGATAAAAGTTTATCGATAGCCTCAGCATTGACTATGAGCCTAGGTATGCCAAAAATATCCCAAGGTGGATCGTCAGGATGCACGCCCATCTTGATATCGCACTCATGGCAGAATGGCATCAAGGCATCAAGGAAATACTTAAAATTTTCCCATAGTTTTTCTTTGGTGACAGGGCGGTAAGCTGCGAATAGCTCATCCAGCCGCGCCATACGCTCTGGTTCCCAGCCAGGGAAGGTTTGGCCTTTCAGATTAGTCAAGATGTAATCAGCCATCTGCTTGTAATCATCTTGCACCTTGGACCTTTCGTAATAGAGCGCGGTCGATCCATCTGGCAGCGGGTGCCATAGATCTGTGCGAGTCCAGTCAAAAATCGGCATGAAGTTGTAGCAGATCACTTTAACTCCAAACTCCTTCAGGTTTCGCATGGTTTTGACGTAGTTTTCAATGTACTTATCCCGCGAAGGCAGGCCGATTTTGATATCGTCATGCACATTGACAGATTCCACCACATCCATCCCGAAACCGTAAGGGGCGAGCTGTTTCTGCACCTCAGCAATTTCCTCTTTCTCCCAAACCTCGCCAGCCTGCTTATGATGCAGCGCCCATACGATTTGGCTTACACCAGGAATCTGCTTTATGTCAGACAATTTGATAGTGTCGTTGCCTTCGCCATACCAGCGAAAGCCCATTTGCATTGGCATAGACTCCCTCCTTTGTTGCTCCTAACATGTATACAACTTAGCGCAAAAAATAATTGCGCTAATATCAAGTATTTTTTATAGTAACAAAAGAGCTAAAGAAATACAAGCATTTTACTCAATCGCCAATTCGCCAATTCGTTCTGTTCTCATAAAAATTGTTCCCATTCCGTCATTGCGAGGCTTTGCGCGGCAATCCAGACCTCAGGATAAT
>JAITWL010000105.1 GCA_031285285.1 Deferribacteraceae bacterium
AGACGAGCGAAGCGACTGAATTGCGGAGGCTTGTACCGCAAGGTGGTTTTTACCACCAAGGATAAAAAGCCGATCCTCGAAACTCGAAGAGTTGAGAATTAATAATTAAGGAGAGAATATGAAAAAAATTGTAGCAATCACATCGTGCTCTACAGGCATCGCGCATACATATATGGCAGCAGAAGGCTTGGAAGTCGCAGCCAAAGAGCTAGGCTGGTCAATCAGAGTGGAAACTCAGGGCTCAATTGGCGCAGAAAATGTGCTGACAGAACAGGAGATCAAAGACGCTGATGCTGTAGTTATCGCGGCATCCACCACAGTGAACAAAGACCGCTTTGTGGGTAAAAAACTCATAGAGAGGGATGTTAATGATGCTATACAAAAGGGTAAGGAACTTCTTGAAAGCTCGCTCACAGCTAATGTGTATAATCCTAAAGGGGCAGCCTTCGCAGAGAAGCGCGCAGCTGCTAAATCATCTAAGGGGATCTATGCACACCTGATGACTGGCGTGTCTTATATGATTCCATTTGTGGTGACAGGCGGTATTTGTATCGCGCTAGCCTTCGCTCTTGGTGGTATCAATGCTGAAGGCGAGGCTGCACAGGCGGTTAACCAGCTTGGCGGTATTGCTATGGGTTTAATGTGGCCTATATTGGGTGGCTATGTAGCCTTTTCGATAGCCGATAGGCCAGGCCTCGTTCCGGGCATGGCATTTGGTATGCTGGCAGCTAGTATGTCAGCAGGCTTTCTTGGTGCTCTCGCAGGCGGTTTCTTGGCGGGCTATCTAGTGTTGGCTATCAAAAAGATTGAACTTCCTAAAGCTCTTAGAGGGCTGATGCCTATTCTTATCATTCCTGTATTTTCAGTGCTGATAGGCGGTATCATATTTAAATATCTCATAGGAGCGCCTGTATCTTGGCTGAATGGCGCTATGACAGACTGGCTCAATTCTATGAGCGGCACTTCTGGCATTATATTAGGGCTTATTCTTGGCGGCATGATGGCTATCGACCTTGCAGGCCCTATCGGCAAAGCAGCATATTTCTTTGGGGTGGCATCGCTCACAAACCTCGGCGCAAATGAGACAAGCCAGATAATGGGAGCTGTAATGGTTTCTGGCATGGTACCACCGCTAGCTATGGCGCTCTCATCTACTCTTATTGGTAAAAACCGCTATAATAACGACCAGCGCGAATCTGGCAAGTCGGCTTGGGTGCTAGGCCTGTCTTTTATATCAGAAGGCGCGATTCCATTCGCTGTGGCAGACCCTGTGCGTGTGCTAGGCGCAGTGACCGTTGGCTCAGCTATCACAGGCGCGCTTTCTATGGCTTTTAATTGTGGCATAGCTGTGCCTCATGGCGGATTCTTTGTGTTCTTTATCCCTGGAGCTGTATCTAATGTAATGCTATACGTTTTAGCCTTGGCTGTGGGCACTGTTATTAGCGGGTTCTTAGTCACCGCACTTAAAAAACCGATGGAGATGGCATAAATGGAATAGGATGAAACCTTGAAGCCCCAAGATGGGGTTTGGGGTTGTCGGCAGACGAGCGTAGCGACTGAATGCCGTAGCGCTCGTACCGCATGGCTGGCTTTGCCAGCCGAGGATAAAGAGTGCGATCCTCGACGATCGCAAAGCGGAGAATAATTATATGAAAGCAGCTTTTGTAAACGCACCTAATGAAATGGTGGTGGAAGAAATTCCAATGCATAAGATTGGCGCTGGCGAAATGCTAATGAAACTTGGCGCTACATCCATCTGCGGCACAGATATACGTATCTATAAAAATGGCCATTTTAAGATACCAGCAGGGCAGCGACGCGTGCTGGGGCACGAGCTCACAGGCACAGTGGTGGAGCTTGGCGCAAATGTGAAGGGCTATAAGAAGGGCGATCGCATTGCTATGGCGCCAAATATTGGTTGCGGAGTCTGCGATCAGTGTGTGCAGGGCGATATCAACCTATGTGCAGATTATGGTGCATTTGGTATCACTATAGATGGCGGTTTCCAAGAATATGTCGTCATCCCTGAAAAAGTCATTGGCAATGGCAGCATCATCAGAATCCCAGAGCATATAAGCTTTGAGGAAGCCGCGCTTGCTGAGCCACTCTCCTGCGTGTATAACGGCTATCGCCATCTTGGGGTGAAAGCTGGCGAGACAGTATTGGTCATAGGCGCTGGCCCTATAGGCACGCTACATGCAGCTTTGCAGCGCACAGCTGGCAGCGTGAAAGTGATGGTGGCAGATATTTCCGACTCTCGCTTAGAAGCTATGAAAGCCTTTGGCGCAGCTGATATCACTATCAATTCTAGCAAAGAAGACTTGAAAGAGGCCGTGATGAAGCATACCAACGGCAAGGGTGCAGATATTGTAATAGTGGCGGTATCTGTGGCAGCATTGCAAAGCCAAACGCTAGAGCTGGCAGCACGCGGCGGCAGGATAAGCTTCTTTGCTGGCCTCCCAAGCGGCAAAGACAATGTGTCACTGGCTACTAATACTATCCACTACCGCCAACTGACCATCACCGCCACCACAGGCTCTAGCTATATGGATCATAGAATCTGTATGGATCTGATAGCCTCTGGTCGCATAGATGTGAAACCGTTAATAAGCAAGCGCTACCCTGTGGCTCAAGCGCAAGAAGCCTTTGATTATGCTATATCTGGCGAAGGCATGAAAGTATTTATAGTGGGAGAATAAGGGAAAATGAATAGCATTAAAAAAATATGCCTTATTGGTGCTGGACGCGCAGGCATGATTCATGCGCGCAATTTTAAACATAATGTGCCAGGCTTCGCTATCACAGCAGTGGCTGATCCTATTGAGGCAGCCTGTCAGGCGGCTTGCAAAGAGCTGGAGATAGATAAATACTATCTTGATTATAAGCAAGCACTGGCTGATCCATCAATTTGTGGCGTGATCGTGGTGTCACCAACTAAATTTCACTGTGAGATAGTTGTGGCAGCAGCCGAAGCTGGCAAGCATGTGCTCTGTGAAAAGCCTATGGCAATGAATGCCGCAGAATGCGAGCTAATGATTGCAGCCTGCGAAAAGGCAGGCGTAATCTTACAGATAGGCTTTATGAGGCGCTATGATGCGGGCTTTGTAGCAGCTAAAGAAGCTATAGATGCTGGTGCTATTGGCGAGGTGGTGTTAGTGAAATCGCTTACCCGCGGCCCAAGCACACCTCAGCCGTGGATGTATGATATCAAAAAGAGTAATGGCCCATTAGCAGAGGTTAATAGTCACGATATCGATACTCTGCACTGGTTTACAGGCAGCGAATTTGCGCATGTCTATGCTATCGCTGGAAACTATCGTTGTCATGATGCAAAAGCAGAGTTTCCAGACTTTTATGATAATGTAGTGCTCACAGGTCGCTTTAAGAACGGCATGCAGGGCAGCATTGATGGCGCGCAAGGCGTTGGCTATGGCTATGACGCAAGGGTGGAAATCCTAGGCACAGATGGCATAATATACCTGGGCGACACTAGCGCCAATAGCATGATTTGCGCTGATAGAAGCGGTAAAAAGGTGCAAAGCTTTATGAGAAGCTGGACAACCCTATTCACAGAAGCTTACTTGAGCGAAGATCGTCACTTTGCAGAATGTATACTGACGCAGAAAACACCAAGAGTGACAGGCGTTGATGGCAAAAACGCTGTGAAAGTGGTGGAAGCAGGCAACCAATCAATAGCTACAGGGCAGATTGTGTTCTTATAAGGTAACTACTACTTGTTCCATACAAAAAGCGACTGACAGAAGCTACGCTGTCAGTCGCTTTTCTCTGTCTTGTGTTAGCCAAAATCGCCAAAACGCTTTCTAGTGCTGCCCACCCGATTAAATGTATCCCTTGTCTCCTTCGTCATTGCGAGGCTCTGCGAAGCAATCCAGTCCTCAGGATAATGATTGCCTAAGGCCAACAGCGATCTTGGACGCTGGATTGCTTCGCAGAGCCTCGCAATGACGGAATTTTGGAATAAGTCCCATATGCACTAACCTAGGCTGTATATGGCTTATAGGAGCGGGTTTAA
>JAITWL010000246.1 GCA_031285285.1 Deferribacteraceae bacterium
AAGGAATGCTTGTAATATACTTTCATTTGCTTACCTCGTTTCATAATTCCGTCTTTGCGAGCGTAGCGTGGCAATCCAGAATAAATCCAATGGGGACTAAAAAATATCGTTCGGCCAAAAGCCGTCGATTATCCTGAATTCTGGATTGCTTCGCAGAGCCGCAATGACGAAGAATAAAGACATATTACCTAAACCACACTGGCCTATCCGCTGGATGCTTCACCCTATAGCTTACTTTGAATTTCTTCGTTTCGCCTGCTTTCAGAGTCATCTTCCATGTGAGCACATTCTCTTCATTTTTGCTTGCGGCTGGCTCTATCACGATATTTTCCACGCTGATCTTGTCATTGGCCGAGTATGGCAGCCTATCAAGCAGCTCTATATCCATTGTAAGGCTTGATCCGTTGACCACCTCTAGCTCATAGCCTTCGTCAAGCGTGCCCTTCGATATCAGGCCAGTAGAGCCAGTTTTCGACACATTCGTGGTCTTATTCACTTTGATTAGCGGCATAAAGCCGAAGGCTATCTCCACATCTTCGCCGCGACCATAGTTTGCGATTTGCGTCTGACCAGAGCTCTTGCCATCAACCGCTAGCTCGGCGCTTCCTTGCATGAATGGCTCCGCTATTTTTTCTAGCGTCACCACCAGATAAGCATCGCGGCTATAATCGCGGAAGAGCACTGCTTTCAGCTTCGCCTTTAGGCTCTGCTCGCCTAGGTCAATTGCCACAGCCGTGCCATCGCCAAGGATATTGCCCCTGCCTGCGATGGTGAAATTGGTCAAGCTTTCTGTCACCATAGGTGCATCTTCTGCAACAGCCATTTCCATAGCAACTGGCGCTCTGGATACTTGATTCATAAAAAATCTATCGCCAGAGGTATCGTTCGCAGTTTGAAAGTCTACAACCATTGGCCTAGGCTTAGGTATAGCCATGCTACCTCTTGGCAATGCTTGTGTATTGAAGCTTACCGCGCCATTATAGTTCAAGCCTGTTTTTTGATAAGCCTGTGCCACAAGTATTGATCTTAGCTCGCCTGTCTTGCTATTCAGATTCATTTTATATGATGGGTTCCAGCCAGCATGAGGCGAATAGGCTTCAATTAGCACCTTCCCAGAGCCGCGCACACCCATTGAGATATCAATCAATCGGTCGTTATTGGCTGGCATGCGGTTTTGATAATCTTCCTGCAAGCGTTTCAGCTCAGCGCTTAGCTCAGTATGTTTGCTAGCAAGAAGATTGATCTCCGTGCTAGCATCCACATAGTATGCCAGCAAGGATTTCACATATTCTGATGGGTTGGATGCAGCAATATCACGATTGGATATATTCATCAGCATTTTCAGCTGGTCACCAGCCGCAGAGCTGCGCGCGGCTAGCCTTGCCAGCTCCTCTTCCTTCGCTTTGATGCTATTATAAAGCGCCCGCAAAGTCTCAGGCACAGCATCA
Organism: Deferribacteraceae bacterium; assembly: GCA_031285285.1. Taxonomy (GTDB): domain Bacteria; phylum Chrysiogenota; class Deferribacteres; order Deferribacterales; family JAISNW01; genus JAITWL01. The sequence continues at coordinate 1,449 of JAITWL010000246.1, forward strand.
GCCTTGCTAATAAAAGCTTTTTGAAAGTAATCCACAGTGATCCCCTGCGAATAAAGAGGGCGGACGCTCTCAAGCTCAAAAGCTGCTGGCAGCTGAAAGCTCATATTGGGTGCAGCATCCACAGCGAAGACCACCTTCACCCCACGAGGATAGATGTCCATAGAATCCACTTGCACTGCCGCAAAAGCAGGCAGGCAGCAGATGAAGATCAAAAGAATAATACGCATAAAACACTCCTATCGTTTTCATTTATGCTAGGGGTATTGATTAAAACCAATATTTATAAGCCAAAGCGCAGTTAATCGCTGTTGCGCTAGTCTGATCGTCATCAAGGCTAAGAAGAGCGGAGGTCGCAAACTCGATAGAATGGTGCTGGTTAAACCAATAACGCAATTCCGCACCCATTGCTAGTGCATAAGAAGAATCACTAAAACGCTCATCTTCGCTAGCATTTTCAAGCCTCATGTTAAATATATGCCGCATCATGCCAAGCCCAAGCCTTGGTGATAAGGCAACTGAACCCCACCTAAAGTCATAATAGAAATTAAGCATAGCTGCAAGCTGCATATAATCTGACACAATATAAGGCGTGATCTTTGGTGTCTGATAATAACTATCATCCTCCTCAGAGGGTTCATGCCCAGTGAACATGCCTACTATAAGCTCAGCTTCGATGCGCACACCCATAACATTATTAAACAGCGCTGGCGCAGCTATGCCTGCACTTATTGCGACAGATGGAAATCTTAGCGTCCATTCTGTATCGTAGACAGAGTCTAGATCGTAGCGCAAAGTTGTGTAATTAAACACAGGCTCTATGCCAACATAATATTCTTTCTCATCACTAACCAAGACCCCAATAGGCGCTATCACTGGCGACAGAAGATAAAAGCTAGTGCCTACTATCCCCCAACCAAGGCCATACATAATAACAGCATTATAATTATAATTATAATCATAATTTTGTGCAAAGCTCTCTTTAGCCGTTGAGGTGAAAATACTAAATGCCATTAAAAATATAATTACTATCCTCATCAGATCCCCCAATGTTTCACGTGAAACATTTGTCAAAACCAATATTTATAAGCTAACCCAAAGCGAAGGCTGCTTGCTTCACTGACTGTATCTCTTTCGCTAAGAAAAAGGACTGTAAAATCAAAATCGACAGAGTGCTGCGGGCTAATTGTATAGATTAGCCCCATGCCCATGCCCCATGCTGGCGCTGTTTCTGAAAAGTGCTTATATTCGTTAGTACCAGCCAGCTTCACATCAAGCGTGTTAACAGCCACGCCAAGAGCAGTTTTTCCATAGAAGGCAAGGCCAGTATTGAAAAATGGGATGTCATGGTAGAAATTAAGCATAAAAACAAACTGCCTGTGATTGGAGACGGCGTGCCCATCTGCAATATCTTCGCCATTAAATGCGCCATACATAAACTCTGCTTCCAAGCGCATAGCTAGCCAATAATGGTTTGGAGTAGCAATGCCTGCGCTTATCGCGACAGCTGGCACCGATAAGCTCCAGTGAGCATTCTCGCTAGCCTCTAGCTCATAAATCAAGCTGGTGGAATTATATATAGGCTCTATGCCGATATAATAGCCTTTTTCATCGCTAGTTAAGACTATAACAGGGACTGTTATAGGTGCAAGGATAGGTATTATAAACACACCATCACCAGCATAGAGATATTCTTCTAGCCAAATCATATCCTGACAAGTTACCCCGCAAGCTGGTTCTTCTTGCTCTTCTGTACTTTCCTGTTCCTCAGTGATATCCTGCGCAAAGCTTCCTTTAGCCATAGAAACCCAGCAGCATAAAATAGCCATACAAATATAAACTGCCCTTTTCATGGTCTCCCCTATTGTTTCACGTGAAACATTTTATTAAAATTGATATTTATAGCCCAAGGCAAAGCGAAATGAAGAATCAGTGCCACCAAAGGCCATAAGCTCAGTAAGATCAAGTTCGATAGAGTGATGCTCATTGATGTGATAACGTAGCTCCATGCCCATTGCTATTGCAACAAGAGACTTACTAAAGCGTTTATACTCAATAGTGTTTACACTGTTTACATCAAATATATGCCGCACCATACCAAGCCCGAGCTTTGTTGATAAGGAAATTGCAGATAAATCAATGTCATAGTAAAAATTAAGCATAGCTGCAAATTGCTTGTAATTGGAGACCCTATAATCGCCGCTATCGCCTTTGAATAGCTCGTCCCCATTAAATGCACCATATGCAAGCTCAGCCTCAATACGCATGCCTATAGCATCGCCAACTGGAGCAGCTATACCTGCATTTAGTGACACAGCAGGAAACATCAGCTCCCATTTTGCTTTTTCATCATTACCAAGCTCATAGCTCAAATCAGTATAGCTAAATATTGGTTCTATACCAATAGAATACACTTTCTCCTCATCACTGGTCCCAATCCCAATAGGCACTACCATTGGCGATAAAAAATAAAATACGAGACCAGCACCAGCGTCCGCAAAGCTTTCTTTGGTCATGGAAACAAAAATAATTATTGTCAGAAAAATAATTGCAGCTTTTTTCATATCTTACTCCAATTGTCACGAAAACAAAGTAAGGCAAAAGTCCCCTTCGGCGGAAGGGTGCCCGCAGGGTGGGGTAGTGATTCCTTAGCCTTAAACCATCGCTATGCATTGGAATTACTTCCCTATGCAAAATGAAGAGAATAGCTTATCTAGCGTCTGCTCTGCTAGCTCGCGCCCCTGCGTGCTATCAAGTGCTGCTATCGCCTGCCGCAGGTGATAGGCTTGCAGATCGGCGGATAATAGCCCATCTGTGATTTTATTTAGCTCAGCTAGGCAGGCGAGGCAATCTTGCTGCTGAGTGTCTGCCAATAGCGCTGGCCCAAGCTCGCCTGTGGGGATTAGCTGC
>JAITWL010000211.1 GCA_031285285.1 Deferribacteraceae bacterium
CAAAAATCGCAAGGAACTGTTGCTATGAATTTATTAAAGGGGCAGCAAGTAGAGCTACTAGGCATTGGAACTGGGGATGGTCTGGCATATATACATGATGCTATAATTTTAGAGTACCATGAAAAATAGTGACTGAATACAAAAATAATTTATCATATCATGCAGTTTCTGTGTGAACTAGGAGGAATCACAACATGACCAAGCATAATCCAGGCTACGTACCATCATCGCCATTCGAGAAGCCTCTTACTGATGCGCACATGCGGCTTTTCCATGAGATGCCTAAGGTAGAGCTGCATGCACACCTGCTGGGCACTGTGCGCAAGCAGACCTATCAAGATTTAGCGAAGAAGCACAATGCGCCGCTCACCACTGAGCAGATTGATGAATTCTACACTCGTGGCGAGAAGCCTGTCGGCGTGTTGCGGATTTTGCGCGCGTTAGATTCGTATCTGCTGCTAGAAGCAGAGGATCTATATCGCATCACCTATGAATACCTTGAAGATGCAGCTGCGCATAACATTCGCTATGCTGAATTTTTCTGGAATCCCACAGGCACAGCGCATGTGTCGAAAGTGCCCTACCCTGCGGCTCAAGCGGCTATCATCAAGGCTATACATGCAGCAGAGGCAAAGTTTGGCATTATCGGTCGCCTGCTTCCTAGCATAGATAGGGAAGCTGATCCTGATTTCGCCGTGGAGATGGTGGAATGGATGCTTGCCAATCCTGCACCAGAGGTAATTGGTGTTGGCATTGATTATAGAGAAAACGATCGCCCGCCAGAACTATTCTGGAAGGCTTACAAGATGGCCAAAGATAATGGTTACAAGATAACAGTGCATGCGGGCGAATTTGGTATGCCTTGGCGCAATGTGGAAACGGCTGTGAAGCTCTTGGATTGCGATCGTGTGGATCATGGCTACACAATAGTTGATAATCCTGCACTTGTGGAATATTGCAAGCAGAAAGACCTGATATTCACAGTGGTTCCGACTAATTCTTACTATATGCGCACGCTAGAGCCTGAGCGCTGGGCGCTTGACCACCCTATCCGCAAGATGGTGGCTATGGGCTTAAGAATCCATCCCAATACTGACGACCCAACTATGCACCAGATCAACGCAACCGAAGTGTGGCAGCTGATGTATAATTTCCTCGGGCTGAGCCTTGAAAACCTACGCTCATTCATGATCAATGGCATTGATGGCGCTTGGGTGGATGAAGCCACTAAGCAGAAATGGAAGGCGGAATGGCCTGCTAAATTTGATGAATTAGCCAAGGGGCTTTAAATAAAGTATAAGGGGGAACATAATGACTAATAATAATGCAATTGTTTCAACAAAAGCGCGTGATGTCGCCATGATTGGCGTGCTGATAGCCGTATGCTCTGTGAGCGGGATGATCCGCATACCGATACCCGCTGTGATGCCTGTTACATTACAGGTTTTAGTAATCCTGCTCGCGCCAATGCTTGTGGGCGTTAAGGTAAGCTTCGCAGCTATAACGCTATATACTATTTTGGGGCTTATCGGGCTGCCAGTATTCGCAAGCGGCGGCGGGCCAGCATATGTGCTAGTGCCATCATTTGGCTTTCTAATAGGCTTTATGCTATCCACCATCCCTAATGGGCTGATAGCAGGCAAATCCACAAACTTTGTGAGAAATCTGATAGCAGGCGCGACAGGCTTTATAGTCTACGAATTCTTTGGCTGGCTTGGTTTTTGGCTAAATATGAACCATGTGCAAGGCAAGGCGATATCGCCTGAGGCCGCGCTGGCAATGGCTGTGCTGCCATTTGTGCTGGTGGACTTGGTGAAACTAGTGTTGGCAGCAGGGATAGCATCGGCGCTTAAGCGGAGGCTGTAAAATTATGGCTAAGAATGCACCCAAGATATTTTCGCTCTCATGTGGCTGGCGCTATGGACGACTATCAATGCAACGCTTTGCGCAAGTCTTGTTACTTGTGCAGTGTCAATAGCATTAAAAAATGATAGAGCTACTATTGGCGTAAGAGCTCATGTATAAACAGCTCCTCCGCGAAAAGCGCTACGATGAAGCCTTACCACTCCTGCGAGCGGCAGCAGAGGGTGGTAGCGCTGAGGCTCAGTACGATCTCGGCTATGCATATTACATGGGCGAAGGCGTGGCAAGATTATGCGGAGGCTGTGAAATGGTATCTTCTAGCAGCTGAGCAGGGCGATATGTTTGCGCAATGCGAGCTTGGCTATGCCTATAAAAAGGGCATGGGCGTGGAGCCAAACATTGCAGAGGCTAAAAAATGGTGGCGCAAGGCGGCGGAGCAAGGCGAAGAGAATGCCGCGCGTGAGCTAAATTATAAATATAAGCCGATAGATACCTCAGCATATGCATCTGACGAGAAGATGATAGGGACAGTGCCCGCGCCAAAAATATTCTTGATGTCGATTAGCGGGCGCTATGGGCGGCTGAATGCAATCAACGCAAGTATTATAGTAGGGCTCATTGCCTGCTCAGTGAAATTTCTGCTG
>JAITWL010000086.1 GCA_031285285.1 Deferribacteraceae bacterium
TGAAAGCGTAGATGTTGGTGATGATAATGTGGAAGTGCGCTCAATATTTACGAGGATTAGCCAAGCTGAGTATGAAAGCGTTGTAGCGAATAACTAAGATTTTGTATAATGCGAAAAAAGCGGCAGGCGTGGTTGTCTGCCGCTTTTTGTTATTTATTCCAATTCTAAATTAAAGTTTCCATAATTCCGTCATTAGACTTGTCATGAAACGAAAAAGTTGCGTCATTGCGGGCTCGACCCGCAATCTAGGATTAATCCAATGGGGAATTGTTCTTAATTGATAATGTTCCCGCACTTGATTTATTCTGGATTGCGACTCAAGGCCGCAATGACGTGTGCTGTCACTCCCTGCGAAGCGAATGGGTCTTGGCATTTCATGACAAGTCTATTGCGAGGCTCATGCGTTGCCAATCCAGCGTTCCTAATAATTGTTGGCCAGAGGCCACCATAATCCTATCCTAGATTGCTTCGCAGAGCCTCGCAATGACGAAGGATAAAGGCATATTTTATCAAGAATTAGAAATTAAAATTATCTGGGTCTGAGCCTATGCGCTTATTGATATTCAAGCCAAAGAGTATATCCATGTCAGCGGCTGATAGCTCAAAATCATAGAGCTGGCAATTCGATACTACACGCTCTTTTTTGATTGATTTTGGGATAGCTATTATGCCGCGCTGCAAGTGCCAACGGAGCACCACTTGTGCAGGGGTTTTGCTATATTTCTGTGCCAATTTCACCACAGCCGCATTGCTCAAGAGATCTGAGCCCTGCCCGCCTATAGGGCTATATGCTTCGCAAGCAATCCCAAGCTTTTTGCAATAGTCCACCAGCGGTTGCTGCGATAGATATGGGTGGCATTCAAATTGATTCACAGCAGGTGTGACTTTTGCCTCTTTCATCAATGTATCCATATGGTGAGGCTGAAAATTGCTGATGCCTATAGCTTTTGCACGGCCAGACTTGTAGATTTCTTCCATCACTTTCCAAGATTCTACAAAATTCACAGGCCAGTGGATCATATAAAGATCAACATAATCTAAGCCCATTATTTTAAGGCTTTCTTCAAAAGCAGCCATCTGCCTGTGCTGGCGCATGTCTTCATTCCACAATTTTGTAGTCACAAATATTTTTTCTCTAGGAATGCTTGCATTTTTGATCGCAGCACCAACACTTTTTTCATTGCCGTAGATTTTGGCTGTGTCAATGTGAATATAGCCAGCCTCAAGCGCCCACGAGACAGCGTCTTCAGTCTCTTTCCCATCTTTTGTGCGAAATACCCCAAAGCCTAGCAGTGGCATTTCCACGCCATTGTTCAGTTTCACTGTGCTTTTGATGTCCATTACGAATACTCCTTTAGATTATTTTGTTGGAATTATTTAATCGCGTTCCATGCTTTTTATTAGCCGAATCGCAGAAAATGTCATAAAAATAACCACCAGCACTATTATCACTGCCAGTAGATAAGTTGGCAACATGCTTTTCTCCGCCACTAACACCGCATCAGGGCTAAGCTCTCCATTACCCAGCTTGAATGGCTCAGACACAGCCTCATTGATATCCTTCCCATCAATAAGTGCTTCTATCTGTGCAGAGCCAGAGCGCGGACGCTCATAGTGGGCGCTGCCATAGGCAATCGTATATGGGCTCTCGCCTTTATCAAGGAAGATTAGCTCCTGCGAGCGCCAGTGAAACTGTGCAGTGACAGCATCTGGCAGTGCGCTCTGTGTAGAAAGCTGCCAGTAGCGGCCATATCCACTCACATCTATATTTGTTGTCTGCTGAGTGTTCAGGTTTCGCGTAGTGCCGCTATTGGCTGGCGCCCAGCCACCTTCTGGCTTGTATTTATATTTCACAGCATATGATGGAAACAGATATGATGGCTGCAACTCAACCACCATGCTTTCAACAGGATAAAAGCCTGCCAAATCAAATTCTACTATATTATTTTTATTTTCCGCCAATGTGCCTGTGACCGCCAGAGACATAGAGCTGGCATGGTATATTGGCGTTGGCGGATAGTTCGCATTGATACGGATGATTGATGCCAGCACATCTGCCGCACCACTGAGCTTGACATATTGCGTATTGATGGGAAGCATAGGCAGCTCAAGCTCATTTTGCAAGATTAGTGAGCCAGAAGCGTTTGTTAAGCGCGCCAAAGTGCCGCTGGTCTGCTGCGCCCAGCGGTTCAGATCGCCTTCTGATACAGCCATAGACACTGTTGTATTAAAATTGCTAGTGGGGGCAAAATCAAGCATCAGTGACACTGGCAGCAAAGGATCATTGCGCAAGTCGATAATAAGCTCATCTATCACGGTTTTCGTGACATTATCTATCAGCACATCTTTATATAGCGGGAAAAAAAGCAGCGGCTTAGGCGGAACAGGCTCATAGCTATATGGTTCAACATTTAGTATCGTGAAAGGCACTGTCTCGCCTGCGCTATTGAATACTTGCATATCAGCAAGCTCTGGCCTACGAGTGCTTTGATAGACATGCGCTGGCAAAATCACGGAATGCACTGCACTTTGCTCGGTCACATCTACATTAAGCCCATAATCAAAATGCTCAGGGGTGAATTCCTGCGCAAGGGCGCCTGCAACGAATATTACAATAAAAATGATTATCCCAATAAACTTCATAATAGAATATAGCGCGAATAGGCCATAAAGTCAAATATTTCCATTTTGTGGGTATATTTTAATTTTAAATACTTTCCTCATGCTTGATTAATTTTTCCACAGGCAGCACCTTCCGTGCAGCCACGATAAACGCGCTATGATTGTATATCCACATTTCAGGGCGTACTGATAAGCCATCCACCTTCCACGGCCTGAGGATCAGTTCGAATGTTTCTATTTCTTCAAAGTAGCCGCAGTCTTTGAGGCTATCCACCATCGTTTTCACTTGCAGCACAGTGGGTATATAGCTTATGAGCATGCCACCGCCTGCTAGTGCACTCTTTAGGTGAGGTATCACCTGCCAAGGTTCGGGCAAATCAAGCAATACGCGGTCGTAGACCCCATCAATCCCTTGGTAGATATCGCGCACCTGCACGTCATGATTTTCAGGCTCATAGCCCATGAAGGTTTCAATGAATTTTTTGGACATATCTGCAAAGTCTTGGCGCAGCTCATAGGAAGTGAGCTTGCCAGTGCCGCCAAGGACGCGTAATATCGCGATTGATAACGCTCCTTGCCCAATGCCAGACTCAAGCACACGCTGCTGAGGCGCGATATCGCCCCACATCAGCATAGCTGCGGTATCTTTTGGGTATATAATCTGCGCCTGACGCTTGATATGCATCACATAATCACGATAGCTCACTGCAAACACGCGATACGGGTGCGGTCTGCCTATAGTGTGCACCAGCCCACCAGATTCAGCAGCTGCAATGTCATCATGCTCAATATAGCCATACTCTGATGAGAAGCGCCCGCCTGGCTTCAGCTTGATCATATGCTTGCTATCACCACCACGTCCACCGCGACGCCTGCGGTTATCTGTCAATATCACCATGCTATAGCCAAGCGGCTTGCTCTCGTTGTTTATATCACTCACTCTTGAAATCTCCCAAAACTTATACCGCGATAATATAATGATTTTAATTTGACATTACAAGCAAATAATGAGAGGATCAGGGTCGTTCTATTCTTTTTTGATCAAAGCTATGGAAACGCTGTTCTTACTACATTTAATTTAATTGACGAAATGAAAATATTTTTATTGAGAACAGAATGACTGCCAAAAAATATAATCTCTTGCAAATAATGCTAAATAGTGTTAGAAAAACTACAACGAATAAGCGAATCTGTTTGCTGGTGGGTTTTCTGGCGCGGTCGCTTGTGGGCGCTCTGGCTAATTAGGGCTGGTGGCGCATCCCAAATATATTAGAGGTGAATTTGATCATGGCAATGGAAAAAGAAAAGAAACAGGACATTATCG
>JAITWL010000126.1 GCA_031285285.1 Deferribacteraceae bacterium
AAATGATATTAGCACTGTATTTTTTCTTCAATGCTGGCAAAATAAAGGCTGTACGAACAACATCCCCTAGTGCACCATTTTTAATAATAAGTATTGAATCCAAATTTTCACCTATACAATATCTTTCGCCTTCCCCAGCTCGTACAAAAACGAATATTTCATATATGCGTACACTGCTGCGCTTGTGGCAGCAACTACGCCTGGCATGCCGTCCAAGATACTACGCTGGAAGATGAGCATTTTTACAAAAGCAAAAGGTGGTTTTGTGAGCAAGGCAAGTGCACCGCATTTTTTACCTTTTTTATGGTACGATATGGCGGTCCAGCAGGCGTGCTGTATTGTGCGCTGCATATGGTCGCTAAAATCCTTGTAAGAGTAGTGCGTCAGGCTACCTTGTATTTTGCCAGTTTTCCCTTTCACCATCAACACATCGTGTGGATCGTATCCTCCCCAGTATGGAGAGGCACTCCGCCGCACGAGGCGTAGCTTATGATCTGGCTGCCATGAGTGTTTCAAAAGTTTTCCCATATAGAATGTGCAACGATTGATAGCGTATCCGTTTGTATTTTCATCCCTGTCAATCAGCTGCATGATTGATTCACGAGCTGCTTCGGTCAGCTCTTCATCAGAATCTACACAAAGCACCCAATCCCCACTGCATTTTTCCAAAGCAGAGTTTTTTTGCGCTATATGACCTTTCCACGGCTCGCTAAATACTTTTGCGCCAAGGCTTTCAGCGATTTCCACAGTCCTATCTGTGGAGTGAGAGTCTACTATGATGATCTCATCTGCTATTGGCTTAACGGCCAATAGTGTGCGCTCTATATTGCTTTCTTCATTAAAGGAAATGATAGATATGGAAAGTTTCACTCAAAGCTCCCAATAGCCATGACTCAAAATAATGGCAAGTGACAATGGGAGGCCAAAATTGGTCTCCCATAATTGCAATTTTTATTTTACATTGCCAAAAACACGCCAGCGGCTACGGCTGAGCCGATCACGCCAGCTACGTTTGGCGCCATTGCGTGGGTGATGAGGTAATTGGTTGGGTCTTCCTCTGCACCAACTATCTGGCATACCCTTGCAGCACCAGGCACTGCGGAAACGCCCGCCGCACCGATGATTGGGTTAATTTTATCTTTCAAGAAAAGGTTCATTATCTTAGCAAAGATCACGCCGCCAGCTGTAGACACAGCAAATGCGAATGCGCCCATGCCAAATATCATCACAGATTCAACAGTCAAAAATCTATCGGCTTGAGTGGAGATACCAACTGACAGCCCAAGGACGATTGTGATAATATCAATCAGCGCAGTTTTTGCAGTGCCAGCAAGGCGATCTGTCACGCCGCATTCCCTAAGGAAGTTGCCAAAGAAGAGCATGCCAAGGAGCGTCAATGCGCCAGGCGCAAGGCTTGCAGTGATAATAAAGCAAACCACAGGAAACATTATCAGCATGCGCTTTGATACCATCTTAGAAGGCTTCATGCGGATCAAGCGCTCTTTTCTTGAGGTCAAAAGGCGGATCACAGGAGGCTGAATCACAGGAATCAACGCCATATAAGAGTATGCGGCGATAGCTATCGGCCCAAGATAGTGATCAGCAAGCTTTCCAGCTAAGAAGATCGACGTTGGTCCATCTGCTCCGCCTATTATGGCTATAGCTCCTGATTCGCTTTGTGTGAAACCAAGGCCAATCGCCATAATAAATGTCATGAATATGCCAAGCTGGGCAGCAGCGCCTAATAAAATCAACTTAGGGTTAGAGAGCATTGCAGAAAAATCTGTCAATACGCCCACTCCAAGGAAAATCAATGGCGGGTACCAGCCTTCAAGCACACCTTGATAGAATATGTTAAACACTGTACCTGCTTCATAGATACCAACGTCTTCCATCAAGATTGCGCCAACTGGGATATTGCCAACGATGATGCCAAAGCCTATTGGCACAAGCAGGAGCGGCTCATATTGTTTCTTCACTGCAAAGGTAATAAACCCAATTCCCACCACAACCATGATGAGATTGCCAAAAGTGAAATTATAAAACGCCCCAGATTGTAAAAGATTAAGGAGCACTGTCATTGTTGCACCCCTTATGCGAACTCAACTAGGAGCTGACCTTCGCGTACGTTCTCGCTTACCTGCACAGGTATGTCTTTCACAGTGCCATCTCTATCAGAAGCAATCTTGGTTTCCATCTTCATAGCATCAAGCGTCACAAGCGTCTGACCACGTTTCACAACATCGCCAGCCTTGCAATTTACAGCGATCACAGTGCCCGAAACAGGCGCTGCAAGGCCACCGCCAGCAGGAGCCGCCGCAGGGGCTGGAGCTGGAGTTGTTACAACAACAGGCGCTGCGTGAGTCACAGGGGCTGGAGCTGGCGCAGCAGCATAATTTACAACAGGAACTGCTGGTGCATACCCATGATCATCCTCAAGCACCTCAACATCCACTTCATAATCAACACCAAGTACGGTAATTTTTAATTTCATATCGACAATTCTCCTTAATATTTCAATTCTCAACTAGCAAGTCGCTTCGCTCGTCTTGCGACCCCCCAACCGCCTTCTAGGCTTTATTTCATCACGTGCGAGCCGTGGTGTATCATACGCCCAGCCTCACTCCATGATGTATCCCTACGCCTGCCAACGTGGATAGCGCGGATATTAAATGCCCTGTACTGTGCAGCCACAGCCGCAGTGATCAACACTAATGCCATCGGATCAAGCTCATCACTTTTCACGACAGTCTCTGCTTTCACAGTTTCTTTACGTTCTTTAATAACTTTCTTCTCTTTGAAAAGCACTGGTTCAAGCTTCATGATGGCTGTGACACAAATCGCCACAATAGCAAGCACTGCCATCACAATGAGAAAGCCAACTATCGCAAATTGAAAAGCATCGCCCATATTGGTAACTTCCATAAATGAATACTCCTTCTGGTTAATCGGCTTATAGTGGAATCAAGCCATGCTTCTTCATTGGACGAAGCTCGCGCTTGGTCTCCAGCAGCTCCAGTGCGCCTGCGATATACGCGCGGGTCTCATCTGGCTCAATTATATTATGGATATAGCCACGGCCAGCCGCCATATATGGAGTGGCGAAGGTGTCGCGATATTCCTGCACATATTGAGCATAAGCAGCTTTTGGATCTGCGGCATTCTTGATTTCTTTAGCATATAGTAGGCTTGTTGCGCCTTCTGCGCCCATAACCGCGATCTCGGCTGTCGGCCATGCCGCCACTCTATCTGCACCCATCTCGCGAGAGCACATTGCCAGATATGCGCCGCCATAAGCTTTACGCACGATAATAGTAATCTTTGGCACTGTGGCTGCGGCATAAGCGAATAGCATCTTCGCACCATGACGAATGATACCGCCTTGCTCTTGGTCGATACCTGGCAAGAAGCCTGGAACATCCACAAATGTGACTAAAGGTATGTTAAATGCATTGCAAAAGCGAATGAAGCTGGCTGACTTATCTGAAGAGTTGATATCTAGAACCCCAGCACGATATGCTGGCTGATTAGCTACTACACCTACACTACGACCATTGATGCGGGCAAAACCCACAATGATATTGGGCGCATAGCGCTCACGCACTTCAAGAAAGTCGCCATTATCCACCACTCGATGGATGATATCTTTCATGTTATATGCTTCACGCGATGTCTCAGGCAAAATAGTCGCCATATGCGGATCGCGCTCAATGACTTCTGCTTGTGCTGTGATCATAGGCTCTTCAGAGTTATTAGAAGGCAAGAATGATAACAGCTTGCGAGCAATCTGCATAGCGTGCTGACCGTTCTCAGCTTCAAAGTGCACCACGCCAGAGCGGAGCGCGTGGCTATCAGTGCCTCCAAGATCATCAGCTGACACTTCCTCGCCAGTCACTTCTTTAATGATTTTTGGCCCTGTGATATAAAGCTGCCCCTGACCCTTGATTTGAATAATGAAATCTGTCAATGCTGGCGAATAAGCCGCACCACCTGCACAAGGACCAGCAATAATGCTTATCTGTGGAACCACACCACTTAATAGAACGTTTTTATAAAAGATGTCACCATAGCCAGAAAGCGCATCTACGCCTTCTTGAACGCGTGCACCACCACTATCATTGATAAAAATGAACGGTACGCCTGATTTCAAGGCACATTCCATGACATCGCATACTTTATGTGCACCAGCGCCGCCAACTGCGCCGCCCATAGCTGTGAAATCTTGGCTACCAATGTACACTGCGCGACCATCAACATAGCCCGACCCTGTCACCACCGCTTCAGCTGCTATTTCTTTGTCAGCCATCCCAAAGTCTGTCGCTCTGTGACGGACGACGAGATTCATTTCTTGGAAAGTGTTTGGATCGCATAGAAAGGCTATTCGCTCGCGGGCAGTAGTTTTGCCCTGTTGGTGGATCTTTTCAATCTTGTCTGCACCACCACCCAGATAAAGCTTGGCTTTGCGCTTTCTGAGTTCGTCAACTTTATCCCTCATTCCCATAATACCACTCCTAATTTGTTAGCATCATTAAATTGTATTAATATAGGTTATAAAGGAAGTTTTAATATAAAGCAATCGCATTTGTATAAAAATTTTACATTATTGAAATAAAGTGCTGTTCTATATTATGAATTGCTTCTATATTTGCCTTGCATTCACTCTAAATCATGTGTAGTATATAGATACAGGCAGAAAAATTATGGACTTCAAAATAAGTATTTTATAACCTAACATGGGAGGAATATATGAAAAAGCTTATTAACAAGGCCGATGACGTTGTTGGCGAGGCGCTTGAGGGAATGCTGGCTGCTCATGGAGAAATGATCGATGTATCATTTGAGCCATACTACATTACACGAAAAAATCTAAAAAAAGGCAAAGTAGCAATAGTTTCTGGCGGTGGCAGCGGCCATGAGCCTATGCATGGCGGCTTTGTGGGCTATGGTATGCTTGATGCTGCCTGCCCAGGCAACATATTCACCTCGCCTACTCCTGACCAAATGGAAGAGGCTAGCGCCAAGGTCAACGCTGGCTCAGGGGTGCTATACCTCGTGAAAAACTACACTGGCGATATCATGAATTTTGAGATGGCCGCAGATATGTGCGCCGCTAGGGGAATCAAGGTCGAAAGCGTTGTGATCGATGATGACGTGGCCGTGAAAGATAGCCTCTACACCACTGGCCGCCGCGG
>JAITWL010000145.1 GCA_031285285.1 Deferribacteraceae bacterium
ATTATCCAGTGAAATTTGGACTAGAGTTACTGACCAATGCTATGCTAAACTATTCGGGTGACGTCATTGGGCAGTTATTTATTTTTATACAGAATATCGCTAGTGGTGGTTTGATTCCTGCAGAATCTGTGGGGCTGGGGCAACTGTCTGTATACATGCTGGGCTTTGATGCAACGTTACTTAAATTTATGAATTCACACTATTATTTGCAATATCTGCTGATATTTGCATTTGTTGTGGCGATGGTGCCAGCATTTCGCCTGTTTGGACGACGCTTGATAGGTTTTTTGATCATGCTCTATGTGGTATATGTTCCTCTATTTATTATAGGGCATTGGGGCGTGGCTGCTGTTTTAAGCAAATTTGTCAGCCCGCGTGTAGCAGAGTATGGTCAAGAGTGGATTCTTGCGCTTGCGGGTTCGCTAGGTGGCGCATTGGCAATATCAATAATGCTGCCAGCTGTGGCAGTGCTATTTGCAGCAAAATTGTGCAAAGGGATTAAAAACGGTTTATAAATAATGGCTCAACAGGACATGACATTCGAACTGCTGGATATTCAGCGGTGCACTTTTTCGAAACATGAGGAACTTGATGCCCAACAGGAACGATATGTTGAAAAGGGCAACGTATTCTTGCGTGCATTTAACAAACGTTCGTTCCTATCAGTTGTGGAGCCTACAATCATCTACCTTACAGACTATACCAAAGAGCATTTTGTCACTCAAGAAGCATTTATGGCGCTTCATCAATACCCTGCCATAGAAAATCACGTAGTGGAGCATAATCGCCAAGTGCGTGAGGTGGCGAGGTCGCTCAAGTCGCTGTTGCAATATAAGGCTAAGGAAAACCATTTTGCAATGGAAGCACTAGGCATGACACTGACAATGCTTATCACAGACTGGTTTGAATTTCATATACTAGAGACCGACACAAGGCTCAATGAGTTTATACGCTTTGAAATTAGAAAGGTTAAATGATATTTACTATTGTGATCCTGTCACCTGATCTCTATTCACCACATGTGCATCGGTGTTTTCCTCAGTGAATGCAGGCCTATCCACGCATTGGCGGCCGATAAATGTGTATGGTATGCGGCTTGAGTCGTGTAGAAATTGTATGCTATCGACCCCCTCAATACAATTATAGCTTAGGCGAATAATGTAAATCATGAAAAGATTTGCTAAATCACGCAATGGCATGATATCTGTGATATTATTTTTATCTAGCAAGAGCTCCAGCCTATGCCGACCACGTGGATCGATCTTCGTTATTGGCGTGATATCTACTATTTGATTATCCGATAATTTCAGCACTGTCAGCTTTGGCATTGGCTCAGTGATAAAATCAATATTTGTGATGCCGTTATGGGCGGCATTTATCGTCTGCAAGTTAGCCTTGGAGCTAGCAAGCGGTGATATATCTGTGATCATATTGATGCTAATATCTATAGATTCGAGGGTTGATACGCTCCTAAGCGCCTCAATTGATGTCAGTCGATTATCTCGCAGATTCAGTATCCGAAGATTCTGATTAGCCAAGGAGCTGATGTCTTCTAGCTTATTGCCTTGCAGATCAAGTATGGCAAGCGTTGTCTTACCTGCAAGAGAGCTGATATTTGTGATATAATCAGGGGCTTGATAGCGTAGGCTCAATTCCTTCAAGTCTTTCAGCCCTGCTAGTGGGCTGAGATCGGTCACACTATTGTTATCAAGGAGCACTCGCTTCATCAGGCGATTATAGGCTAAGGGGCTGATATCCTTGATGCGGCTATTTTTGATGTCCACTTTGGTAAGATTTGGAAGACCAGACAGATAATAGAGGTCTTCAATTTCCGTGAAGCCATCTATCACAAGCGTTTCAAGATTATGAAAATATTCGATACCTTGCAAGCTACGCACAGTGTTATTGCGATCGGGATCAAAAACATGCTCTGGCACTTTTGGCACGGGGCTATAGCAGGATATATGCCTAATTTTGCTGACCATATCGCCAGTAATAGGCGTGGTGTAAGGATTGGCGATGCCATTCGCCGCGAAGCTATTGCGTATGCACCATTCTAGATTAGAGGCATAGGGAAACACCATGATTTCGCCTCGCGCAAGCTGCGGCGCATAGGCAGGCAACGGCCGTCCCTGTGAATCGACAGGAGTGCTTGCCTCCTCTGGCGCAACATCTTGTGCCAGACTAGCTGCATACATTATAAATAGCGCAATTATGGCAAAAAGTGTAACCCTCATGCTCACCATATCGGCATAAATATAATTTTTGCTTAGCCACAATTAATGCGATAAGTTGTATACCCCAGCCAGTGTTGAAATCTAAGCAAAAATAAAGAAATGCAAGATTCAGCTTGGAACATGTAGTAGCAAAGTAGTAATGTCCATAAAAGGAAGAAGAGAATAGCAGAAAAAACCACTAAATTTATTTTATACCGTCAAAAATACCGCACATTATATTTTTGGCGCCTTGATAAACGTGCCGAATTGCACCATTAGTGAATTGCATAGAAACATAACAAATCGCAAAAATAAATAGATTGACTATTCTCAATTAATAAGATAGTAATAGTATCTGCTACAAAGTTTTATAATTTTTTGAGGTTAACTCTAATGATAAGAGTGGTTTTTTCTGCTATTCTCTGTTTCCATCTTTTTGCATCTCCTTTTATTGATGTGGCTTTAGCGCAAAATAGAGGCACAGTTATCGACCCTACTAGCAAGGGTTCATTGAGTGATGTCATCAATATCGCGGCTCCTTCAGCCTATGATGGAGCGGTAGTGACAATATATATGCAAAGTTTGCCGCAATTGCGGCTATTAATCAATTATTAATTAGCACTATGAAAGGAATTTTAATCATATTATTGGTTGTGTGTGCTGGCTGTTATACTCCTATAGATGTAACGATCAAATCTGCTTAGACTGTTAACATTATGCTTGAA
>JAITWL010000157.1 GCA_031285285.1 Deferribacteraceae bacterium
ACGCTGTCTTTGCGGGCTTGACCCGCAATCCAGAATTAATCCAATGCTGAATTCCAGCAGCCTTGCTACGCTCGACTACTTATCGGCATTTGCCTCTTTGCGCACAAGCCGAAAAATAACTGCCATCATGGCAAACACAGGCAATGTCAACCCAAGCGCTACGCCGAATGGATTCATATGTAGACGTACCAATACAAAATAAATCAAAATTGCAAAACAAGCAAGCCTAAAAATAAACTTGAACTGCATCGCGCGCAGAGCCTGCGTCTGAAAGGCGTTGCGGATGTCATTCACCAATAGCAAAAGTGCCACAAGCCCAAAGGCTGCATTCACTAGCAGACTCAAGCTAAATTGCGCCTGCCCAGCCAGAAATGCTACAAGAGCAATGGTTAACGCGAGAATTGCTGTAAGCAGTGCAGATTGTTTCAAAATAGAATTCACTTTATATAATTCAGTTTTCATCGCTTAATACTTCCATAAATTCATCAACTTCTTTTTTGACCTCTGGCACAGTCAAAAAATCACCCACTATTTCTATATTGCCATATCTCCAGATAATTAAAGATGCAATGCTAGCCTGAATCTTTGGGGCACAATTTCGCATAAGCTCTAGCACCATTTTGCTTGCTTGGCTATTTTTCAGAGTCAATAGCAGATCGCATAGGCTTGGTATCACTTCTTGCTTGCTCATATCTACTTTATTTAATAACTCTTGCCATTTAGCAAAACGAAGTGAATGATCGGCAATCATGCCTTGCATAATGACCAATATGTCGATTTGTTTTGAGGCTGGAAGCTGTGACGAGAGGCTCTTGAAATGTGCATCAAATTTTTGTTTGAGCATCTTTGCTGAGCCATACTCGCCTCTGCCAAGGCACGCTGGACAAAGGCAAGGAGTTTTCCCCTTGGCCGCAGGGTAAAAGCGCCAACCCATAGCGGGGATACTTTTCGTCCTAAAAATCTCTTTGCTAGCTATTTTTCTGGGGATTACCACCTGAAAACCCATACGATCTTCCAAGTCATAAAACGCTTTAGTGGCGATATCTGCTGTATTCTTGCTATGTGTATCGTTATAGTGCCCAAAATAAACACATTCTTGATCTGGAATCCTGAAATATGCTGCCATCAATGATTTTTTGCCCCATCTCATCATTTCCCTTGCCCACTGATGTGTTGCATAAAAATCTTGTATGACAGGCATACAAAACACGCCACTATCGAGGTTTTCAAAATGCAACTTACCCGCAATTATGCCATTCTTGATGATTGCGAGCTTTTTGCTTTCAGGGAAAAGGTGCATAAATACGGCCATTGCTCACCTTAGTGTATTATAAAAGACCTTGAGCTCATCCTTAATCTCAAGCGGCAGTAACTTTTTTGGCACATTGTCTATCGCAGCTTGTATGCCATAGAGCATATGCAGGCAAGCGCCTTGATCAACTTGCGTACGGATGCGCATAAACGCCTCTTGGGCGCCAATAGCCCGCAGCTGCTCTGGTGTTTCTACGCCTATCTGTATTAAATTATTCTCTAAAACTTTGCCCACATTTGGCAAAGCGGCTAATGCAGACATTTAATTACCTACCAAGTGTATTGTTTTTGCTATGCTCATTCAAAAAAGCCTGTATTAAATGACTAATCTTCCGAGAATGCTCTACATTTGGACTACGAGTAAGGATATCATCAAGCAAAACATTAGTATCAATCATTACGTTCAAACTTGGTTGCCCTCCTCTCTGCTTTCATTTGGTCTAAATCAACATCATCCATGCCTGTTAGCAACTCTCTAATCTCTTGCATGGCTGCTTGGCGTTCTTGGCTGCTCTTGCCTATTCTTGTATTTGGTACAACGCTATGTATTGTAAATGGCATTGCTTGCTCCAAGACAGCCTGTCGAACAAACACATTTACTGCGGTTGTCAGATTCATTCCCATTTCATTAAATAATTGATCGGCTTTAGCCTTTAGCTCAAGGTCTATTTCAATATTTAAATTAGTTACATTTGCCATTTGCTCACTCCCCAATAATCTTCACAAGCACTCGTTTATCGCGCTAGCTCAGCCTTGCCTTCATAGGCGGCTTTCAAAGATGGGCAATAGTCGCTTTGGGCGCTCAATTGATAGAGATGCCGTGCTTGCTTAAAGTCGCCCTCTTTGGCAAATTCATTTCCTTTTTTTAAACAATTTTGTTGCTTTTGTAATATTTGTTCTAAATTCACGATTCTATTCCCCAACTCTCAGCTTCAGCACTGCCAATATAGTCTCAGGCTTCAGGCTGAATACGCTATGCATCTCGCCTGCCATGCAAAAGCCGCAGCGGTCGCAGACATTGGCGACCTTGCCTTGGCATTCGGCTAGTCTATCACCATTTGCCATGATAAAATTCGTCACCCAGCAGCGTTTTTCAAATTCTTGGCCGCCTTTCATCAGCTTCAAGCCAGCTATGGAATTCATTATTGGGCGGCCTGCGCGTTTCAGCTCTATGATTTCATCTATCACTTTGTTTCGCAGTGGCCAATCGAGAAAGAGCTCTTCTGTGCCCGCGAATGGGGTGTGAAAATTCAATGAGATCGATTTGATATGGGGATTGGCTGTTGCAAATTTGATAGTATCCTGCACCTCTTGATAATTCAAGCTATTGATCACCATATTCACGCTCAGGCGCGGATGGCCGCTGCTGGCGATGTTTTCTTTTAAGCGCTCAAAAGCTCCTTCGCCGCGAATCAGGTCATGGCCGCCATTCACGCCATCTAGGCTCACCCAGATGCTATCTGCTTCGCAATCTTGGAAAGGTCGCTGCGCATTAGTGGTGACTGTGGCTGAATAGAAGCCCAACTCCTTGCTTAAACGTATAAGGCTATTAAGGTCATGCTCGCCATCATTCCATAGTGTAGGCTCGCCGCCCTCAAAATCTACAAAACGCGAGCCCTGAGCATGTGCATAAGCTAGCTCTTCGCGGATAGTATCATAGCTCTTGATTGTGGGAGTTGTGCTATAGATATTGCAATGCTTGCAGCGCAAATTGCACTGATTATTAATGAAAAGTACTGTCTGCAAAGGCGCTTGGCGGCCAAGAAATTTGGCTCGTAAAAACCATGTGGCAAGATAGATGAATTTTTTCATAGCAATACCGCCAAAAATCCCGCGGCCATTGTGCTTAGGCAGAAGAAAAGTAACAAATTGCGCGCCAGATACCAGCGCAACATAAACCACTCTATGCCATTCGCTGTGATCATAGGCCAGCGGCTCATAGGCCCCATCCAAAATCGACGTTCCACAGGCTGCGATGGGTTTTGCACGAATTGCACCATCAGCTTAAATAGCGCAAGCGCTAATGGAAGAGTCAGCAATACTAATAAATTAGGCATTGGCAGACGACCGCCTACAACGCCAGCTGTTACCATGATATATGGCACGCC
>JAITWL010000251.1 GCA_031285285.1 Deferribacteraceae bacterium
CAATCTTATAAAAAATAAACCTACACACACTTTTTGCTCTTACGAAGAATTTGGTTTAAATTGCGTGGAAAATAAGATTTTGAAGCACACTATGCTTTTTATAAAGAAATATTTATTGCTTTTTCCTCAAAAATTTACTTATTTGCACCCTATTTTAAGCTATTGTCTTGCATCATTTGAAACTGTTGATAGCGAGGTGGATATAAAGCTTTTGAAGCATACAGAGTGCAAACCATTCTTCAAAGAATACAAAATTGCCTTAAAGTTAGCAAAATTGATATTAAAGCGTTTTGGCTACAACATTAAGGATGTTGACAGGCATAAAAATAAAAAAATAGACACTCCACCATTTTGGATTGATATGTCAAAGTTATTTGAACTATATGTACTTGGCTTATTGAAAGACAAATACAACAATGCGATTATTTTTCAAGCTCAAGGCACATATGGCAACCCTGATTTTCTACTTTCCACAAAAGATGAGAAGATTATAATAGACACAAAATATAAGCCAAAATATCAAAGAGAAGAATACGATATTGAAGACATTCGCCAAATTAGCGGCTATTCAAGAGATATAGGAGTGCTAAAAAAACTAGGATTAGATGATGCACTTAACGCTGTAGTTGACTGCTTAATTATATATCCCGATCAAGCACAGGAAGCAGATTTGCCAAATAATCTTCTCAAAAACCCTATAAATGGTTTTACAAGATTCTATAAAGTCCCTATTAAATTACCTGTTATAAGTTCGTAACTCTCAAAGTGTTTACTGTAATGTACCCAGTTGCTTTGCAAATGCAATGTTCCCTTGCTCACTAAACCACTTTGCGGGCTCTGCGCTATAATGCGCTCGCAGGTTGGCTGTGATCGGCTTCATTATGCCATGCGCAGGTGCTTCGCGCAGACTTAGCTTAGCAAATCGCTCTTTGAGCGTAGCTTTATAGCCATATAACAATGGATGAAAGTCAATTTCAGGCTTCACATTAATTCTAAGCCAGCTTTCGATCACAAGCGTGCGCACTAGCTCGCCGCAGGCGGGATGCCACCAGCCGCCTGCTATCATTTCGCTGTCATCGGCTTCTGGTGGCAGGCCGATGCGGATCACACGGCTAGAGCTCGTCTCCCCATGAATATAGAGCCAAGCAGCACGCAAAAGTATTTCGCTTGCTGGTAGCGGCGCAAAGCGGCCATCTTTGAAATAAGCTTCCAGCTCTGTATTTTTTAAGATAAGCGTTGGGTAAATTCTGATATAATCAGGCTTCAAGGCAGCAAGGCCAGCGGCCGTGAGCGCGACATCTGCCTGAGATTCGCCATACATACCCACCATCAGCTGGCAAGCCTTCTTAATGCCAGCAGGGATAAGGCTAAAGGCCTGCGAAACATCGTTTACGCTATAATTACGCCCATTAAGCCTGAGCACTCGCTCCGATAAGCTTTGCACACCAAGCTCCACAGTGCTGACATTATTCTGCGTCATCTCAGCAGCCAATTCAGGCGTGATGCTCTCTGGGCAGGTGGAATAGCGTATTGGTAGCGGCATGGCTAGCTCATAGAGCTTGTGACGCAAGGCCACAGGAAGCTGGCCAAAAGTACCACCATAGAAGGCTAGCTCATCCCAGCGAGTGGCTGTAGCACGCCAACGTGCCATCTGCGCCTGCACAGAGGCGATGATATCGTTAGCACTTGTCACTCCGCTGATGGCATATTGATTGCAATAGATGCAGCGGCTCTTGCAGCCCATAAAGGGGATGAAAATAGGCATTATCTTTGGCATAGACTAATTAGAAGATATGTGCAGGGCTCGAACCTGCGTCCATCTGGACCATAGAGCCAGACGCTCTACCACTGAGCTAACATATCTAAGCCTCATTTTATCTTTTTTCATGAAAAAAATCCATGACTTTTATTTTTTTTCCTGAAAAAACTTTATGACTTTTTAAGAATTTCGCCAAGAAAGGATTGGTGATAGTAACCCCATGCACAAGCTCTGGTGTAGGTTTAAACTTTGCAACGCCATGAACTCTAGGTGCAATCCAACCAGACTTTTCTGGATCAAGCTCTGCCTGCCTGCAATAGGTGACTATTAATTTTTTATTACATTCTGCTTTATTTTGAAATACTTCCCAAGGAAGTGGTATTTTATTCCATACATCTGTATTTGGATCAAGCTTACCACCTGCTAAAAAATGCCAAGCTACGACATCCGCAGCCATAAGTCGCAACACTTTACCAAAGCAAATTTCTTCAAGGATATCATTCAAGCCTAAGGAATAAATCAAATTCATCCAATTATCTCTTGCTTTATTCCATGCGCCTGCAGTGTTATTCCAAGTTGTAGAATCATTACCTTTTTTCACAACCATTGTTTTTAGGTTTATATCACTAATACGCCAGATTTCCTCTAACAAGTCTGCAATTTCTTGTAGTATAGTTGTCCATCTTCCTAAAAGGCTTCCTTTTTGCTCATCTGTTAAATTTGATAGCACTTCGCAACTTGTGTATATGTGTGCTATTGCCCACCAGTTCGTATTGTCATGCTTTGCTTTACATTTGTTTAAAAGCATTTCACTTATTTCATCAAAAGCCCTCTCTTGACGCTGATTAGTAAAAATACTTCTTAGGTTACTGCGGGCATTGTAATATGCTATAAAGCAGGCAGTGCTTATATCTGAGGAAAAATTTGAAAAATCCAATGTATGGGCTAAACCATGTTTTGATATTTTTTGAAATTCAATCTTTTTGCTTTCTTTTATAAATTTTAGTAATTTATTTTCTATATGGGTAAGAAGTCGCCATTTCTTATTATAGCTACGTTTTGAAATATCAAGCCCACTTTCCTTTCTTTGTGTTTTATTAAGCCTATCATTTTTAAAATCATTTTTCCCAACAGTTTTATGAATGATTGGCGAAACAAAGTGGATAAACTCCTCTATATTTTTTTGATTATTATAATCAGATTTTTTATCATTAAGCTCAAAAATCTCTATTGCTTTGCTGACTTGTTTTTCTGCGCCTACAGCAGCCGAAAAAGCTTGCGCCATAGAAGTGTAGCCATATATATTTCTTGATAAGGAGCCTTTTGCTGCTTTTAATAGCAAAGATTTTTCTTTTGCCGTCAAATTGTCTTTCGCCAATTCCATAATCATTTCAGCCACATCTTCTGGCCGCTTGCGTTCATTTAATGTTTGATACAATTGCTCCATTGTATACCTCAGCTTAAAACTGCCCCTTATCCAAATTGCGAAACTTTGTCAGCGTGCCCACAAAGCCTAGCGCTACGCTGCCCGTGCTACCGCTTCTATTTTTGGCCACCACCACTTCGGCTATGCCGCGCTTGGCGGTGTCTTGATTATAGTATTCTTCACGATATATGAATAATATCTGGTCGGCATCCTGCTCAATTGCGCCTGATTCGCGCAGGTCAGATAGCATCGGGTGCTTGTCTTGGCGTGTTTCCACGGAGCGGTTGAGCTGAGCCAGTGCTATCACGGGGATATCTAAGTCTTTTGCCAGCCCTTTCAAGTTGCGCGAAATATCAGCAATCTGCTGCTCGCGCTGCTCTATCCGATTATTTTCCATTAATTGCAAGTAGTCAATGATTACCAAATCAAGCCCATGTGCCTTATTAACCTTTAGGCGGCGGCATTTGGCACGAATCTCCATCGCCGATATATTTGATGTGTCATCAAGGAAGATATTCATGCCATCAAGCACGTTGCCAGTGGCGGCTAGGCGCGCCCAGTCATCTTGGCTGAGCTTGCCAGTCTGTATATTATATTGCGACACCTCCGCTTCTGCCGAGATTATCCGTTGAACGAGCTGCGCGGTGGTCATCTCAAGGCTGAAAACTGCGACTGTCTTTTTCATATCTCTTGCTACATTTTGCGCCATATTGAGGGCAAAAGAAGTCTTTCCCATGCCTGGGCGACCAGCGATGATAATTAGCGAACCGCGCTGGAGACCGTTTATCTTCGCATCAAGATCGATAAAGCCTGTTGGCAAGCCTGTTACATCTGCGCCTTCACGGCCAAGCCGCTCCAGTTCTTGATACATAGGTGCTATAAGGGTTGGCAATAGCTTTGGGTCTCGATGCGAGCCCTCTCTAGCTAAATCCATTATCATCTGGCCTGATTTATCAACAGCCTCATCTACATCAAGAGATGTGTCCCTATCGTATTCATAAGCTACATCATTAATATTTGTAGAGATGTCTATCAACTCTCGCAGCTTTGCTTTCTCTTTCACCTGATTAGCGTACTTGGCTAAATTGGCTGCATTTGGGATAATAAATGTCAGATTCATGACATATTCCAAGCCGCCAATTCTCTCAAGTGTACCTTCAGAGCGTAAATGCCCCAAAATGGATGTCAAGTCATATGGCTTGAGTGAGTTATACATGCTAGTGATTGCACTAAAAATAATACCATTACTCTTATTATAAAAATCATTGGCTGTAATGATTCCGACTATCTTATCATATGCATCAGCCTCAATCATCAGCGAAGCCAACACGGCCTGTTCTGCCTCTTCATTATGAGGCGGAATTCTTACATGTTCATTTTGTGCCATGCTAGCCTCCGTTTATCCAATACGAAATTGATAATAGCACATTTACTCAAAATGATATAGCATAAATTTTTGGGAAAATTACTAACTTATACTGCTTGTTAATTAGCCATATCAGTGTTACATTGAGTCGAAAACTAAATATTGGAGGATTTGATGATCAAGCTGGGTATAGTTGGTGCGGGCTATATTGTTCGCGAATTTTTGGATAATGTTAAGTTTTTATCTGCCGATTGTGGGCTACAAGTGGCTGGAGTATTCTCAAGAACCTATGCCAATGCAGAAACACTTGCGAAATCATATGGCATAGCTAATGTTTACAATAGTTTTGAAGAGCTGCTTGCCTCAGATATAGACACTGTCTACATTGCCACACAAAATGACTCACATTTTGCATATTCACAAAAAGCATTATTAGCAAATAAAAATGTGCTCTGTGAAAAGCCTGCCTGTGTGAATCATACTCAATTGAGCGAAATTCTAGATTTGGCTAATAAGAAAGGGTTAAAATTTATGGAGGCTATGCGCTTTTTGCATATTCCCGCCTATGTGGAGCTAAAAAAACGTTTGAAATCAAAAGCTTATGGCAATATTATCTCTATTGAAGGCAGCCTTGGTAAGATTTCGCAGCGCACATATCGCCATACTAAAGACCTATGCGGTGGGGCAACTATGGATCTTTCAATATACCCTGCTACAGCTGTGATAGATCTGCTAGGCTATCCAGATCACATAGCCTCAGGCTGTATCAAAAATGATGCAGAGGTGGATTCCACCATGAGTGCAATATTCAGCTATAATAGTGGCATTATAGGCAATGTACATGCTAGCTTCACCACCTTGACACGAGG
>JAITWL010000327.1 GCA_031285285.1 Deferribacteraceae bacterium
ATGTGTGCAATACACACTGTCATGTGTTGGCAATCAAGATTTATTAGAGAAAATGAGCAAGGAAAGCGAGTGTGTTTATGATAATTTTGCGCAACGTTACTCAACTAACGAAATATTCCAAGATGTGCTTCAAGATGTGCTTGAAGGCGTGAGACAATGAATATAATCCCTGTAATAATGGCTGGTGGCGTTGGTAGCAGATTATGGCCGATGTCGCGCGAGCTCTTCCCAAAGCAATTTTTATCATTTGATGGCTCAGAGTCTATGTTGCAGCTGGCTGTTACGCGGACGAAGGGGCTTACTAATAATGCTCCACTTGTTGTATGCAATATCGATCATCGCTTTATTGTGGCTGAGCAGTTGCGGCAGATGGATATGCTTAAAAAGAATGTAATGCTTGAGCCACGCGGCCGCAACACTGCGCCAGCTATAGCGCTGGCTGCATTACATGTGCTTGCTTCTGGCAAAGACGCGCTGATCCTAGTGCTAGCGGCTGACCATTTGATCAAAAACATTGGCAATTTTCATAAGGCTGTGACGCTTGGCACTGAATATGCAAAAAATGGAAAATTGGTGACTTTTGGTATCACACCAACAGCGCCCGAAACTGGCTATGGCTACATACATAAAGGCAGCAGCCTTGGCGAAGCTACATTCAATATCGCAAACTTTGTGGAAAAGCCTGATGTGCAAACTGCTAACAAATATTTTGAATCAAAAGAATATTTATGGAATAGCGGCATGTTTTTATTTAGTGCTCAAAAATATATTGATGAGATGGAAAAATTCAATCCAGATATGCTTGCAGTCTGTGTGGCTGCATATAATGGCGCAGAAAATTCTGACAACTTCATACATATTAATGAAAGCTATGCCAATTGCCCAGCTGATTCCATTGACTATGCTGTGATGGAAAAAACTAGTGCTGGCGTTGTTGTGGAGATGGACGCGCAATGGAACGATGTTGGCTCATGGTCATCATTATGGGATATCAGCGATAAAGATGCAAATGGCAACCATATCCAAGGTGATGTGATCTGTTATGGCAGCAAAGATAGCTATGTCAAATCAGAATCTGCACTAATAGCGGTGGTCAATGTGGATGGGCTAATTGTGGTGCAGACGAAAGATGCAGTGCTAGTGGCGGCTAAAGACAGTGTGCAAGATGTCAAGAAAGTGGTAGAGCGCTTGAAAGAAGACAGCCGTGACGAATATAGGTTGCATCGCGAAGTCTACAGACCTTGGGGCAAGTATGATTCAATCGATCTTGGCCATAGATATAAGGTGAAATGTATCACGGTGAACCCTGGCGAAAAGCTATCTGTGCAGAAACATTTTCACCGCGCGGAGCATTGGATAGTGGTGCAAGGAACGGCGACAGTCACTAGAGATGATGAAGTACGCAATGTGTACGAAAATGAATCTATATATTTGCCAATGGGATCAGTACATGCATTGGAAAATCCAGGGAAGCTACCACTGATATTGATAGAAGTACAGTCGGGCGCTTATCTTGGCGAAGATGACATTGTGCGATTTGAAGATCGGTATGGGCGGACTGAGGCGAGATAAGCACTGGGATTATAAAGTAGTCATTTAACAAGGTCGAAAAAGGAGTTGTAATGTCAATATTGGGTAATTATATAAGACGTAAGATTGATCCGCTGATAAAACGAATGGTAACACTTGAACAAAAAGTAATAACACTTGAGTCGCAAAAAACCTCAGAAACTCCATCAGATTATGAGGGAATTAAATTTATAAATTTAGATTACCCAACTTCATCTCATAATTATCCCAGATGGCCAGTCAACTCTCCCCATAAGCAATTGGAGGGTATTTTCATAAAAAATGAGGAAAGATTTCTTGAGTATATCGTGAAACTTGGCAAATATCGAGATAATCTTTTGAAAGTTATTTCTTACGACTTTTTCAAAAATGGCTTTTTTGGCTCACTAGATGCAGTCATGTTATATTTTATAATAAGTGATTTTAAGCCAAGAAAATATATTGAAGTTGGCTCTGGGTTTTCCACAAGGTTTGCCAGACAAGCCATTATTGATTCGCAAGTTGAATGTAAACTTATTTCTATTGATCCGCAACCTAGATCTGACATAAATGAACTTTGCGATAAAGTTATACGTGAGAGTTGCGAAAGTGTTGACTTGGCTATATTTGATCAACTTGATTCAGGAGACATTTTGTTTATAGATAATTCACATCGTTCTTTTATGAATTCAGATGTAACCATATTCTTCACTGAAATATTGCCTAGATTGAAGCAAGGTGTGTTTGTGCATCTCCACGACATTGCTTTGCCTTATGACTATCCAGCTCATTGGCGGTTACGTTTTTATAATGAGCAGTATTTACTAGCATCTATCCTACTAAACTCCAAAGAAATGAATTTTGATATAATTTTCCCGTGTAGTTTTGTTAGTCACTCCGAAAAATGCAAAGCCCTACTTGATAAGATTATTCCAGAATTAAATATTGGTGGAGGAGTTAGTTTTTGGATAATGAAATCTTAGGAGTATTTAAATGTTAAAAACAGCAATTATTACAGGCATAACGGGACAGGATGGGGGGTATCTTGCAAAACTCCTGCTGTCTAAGGGATATAAGGTGGTTGGCGCATATCGCCGTGGTGCAACTGATACTTTTGAAAAACTCAAAGAACATGGCATATTAGAGCAAATAGAGATGGTTGATTTTGACCTTTTAGAATTTACCAATATAATTCGCATAATTCAAAAATATCAACCAGATGAATTTTATAATTTAGCTGCACAGAGCTTTGTTGGCTTATCCTTTGAAGAACCTATTTATACAGCACAGGCTGACGGCATGGGAGTATTGTATATCCTTGAGGCAATTCGTCAATTTTGCCAGAAAACACGCTTTTATCAGGCATCTACTTCTGAGATGTTTGGCTTGGTGCAGGAAGTGCCGCAGACGGAGAAAACGCCATTCTATCCACGCAGCCCGTACGGCGTGGCAAAGCTTATGGCACACTGGATGACGACAAATTATCGTGAATCCTTTGGCTTATATACTTGCTC
>JAITWL010000338.1 GCA_031285285.1 Deferribacteraceae bacterium
CGTTAGCCGCTTCGCGCTCTCGATCATCCCTTTAGAGGCATCAATCCCTATCACTCTGCCATTTGGCAACAACTCAGCTAGCTGCGCAGTCACTCGCCCATCGCCACAGCCAAGATCAAGCACAGCCTCATTGCCTTGCAGGTTCAGCTCACTGATTAGCCGCTTGCCCCAATCTTCTTGATGGGCAGAGGCTTTTTTGTAAGCCTCACCATTAAATTCATAGCTCATAGCTAAACAATCCTTGCCAATAAAAAAAGTTAGGCGGGCGATAGCTGTACCCCGATGGGGGATAAAGATTAAAGGAATCGCCTATGCCTAACTTTATTCTAAAAAACTTACTTGCCAAATTTTGCTGCTAATGCTGGCAGCACCTTCTCAAGATCGCCCACTATGCCATAGTCGCACTGCTTAAATATTGGCGCATTCTTGTCTTTATTGATTGCCACTATCGTAAGCGCTTGATTGATGCCCACCATATGCTGCACTTGGCCTGAGATACCCACGCCTATATAGATATCAGGCTTCATCATCACGCCAGATACGCCTATATAAAGCTCCTTGGCTAGCCACTTGCTTTCCTCCGCCACTGGGCGGCTGCAGCCGACCTCTGCCCCTATTGCAGCAGCAAGGCGCTGTGCCAATTCTAGGTTTTCAGGCTGGCCAAGGCCACGACCCACGCCCACGACCTTCTTAGCTGCGCCAAGATTTACACTATTCCCGCTCTTGGCCTTTTTCTCTTTGAATCGTATACCGCCAGCCGCTCCAGCTGCTATATCTAACTTATTTGCGGCGGCTGCGCCTGCTTCAAATAAGCCATTGCCGCAGATCACTATAGCTGTGCCAGTTGCTTTCTCTGTCTTGAATGCTGCTCCGCCATATACCATGCGCTTGGTGGTCACTGAGTCGCCATCCACGCTGATTGCGCTAGTATCTGCGAGAGGAGCCGTACCCATCGCAGCTGCTAGTAGGCCTGCGATAAGGCGACCATTGCGTGAAGCCTCCACTAGAATCATATCAGGCTTATTAGTTTTTGCGGCCTCAATAATAGCAGGGATTACTGCTGCTATGTTCTCACTACCGCTGAGCGACACTAGCGTACTATTCTCGCCAAGTGTGGCTGCGCCTGCTGCTAGCTCTTTTATAGCTGTTTCATTTTGGGCTATAGCCCATACATTTTGTAATTTCATAATTTACACCAACTTTCTGATATGGCCAAACAGCTCTTCGATTTCTGCATCGCTGTCGCCGCCAATGATGATTTGTTTGCGCTCTGCCTGCTCTGGTGCAAGTATGCTGATGGTTTCCGTCTTGCCGCTAGCATCAAGCCCAAGCTCATCAAGCTTCCACACAGTTGTTGGTTTTTTGCCTGCGGCTAAGATATCCTTCATGCCTGCAATACGAGGAGTATTGATATCACTAGTCACGGAGATCACTGCTGGTAAGTCAACTTCCAACACTTCCACGCCATCTTCTACAGTGCGCTCGACTGTCAGCGTATTGCCATTAGCAGATATAGCGCTGATGCCATTTAGCGTATTCCAGCCCAGCAGGCCACCAAGGATGACGCCCACTTGCTGCGCATACATATCGCCTGAGCCTTCGCCACAGAGGACTAGATCCACCCCGCCGATCTTGTCTACTCCTGCCTTCAATAGCTTTGCAACGCTATAGCTATCAAGCGCCGCTGGCAGAGCAGCATCAGCAATGCCATACATTGCAGCTGGTCCACGCGAAAGCACAGCCTTTTTCAGCTTAGAATTATCCACAATCTCTGCAGCACCAGCTGTCAGCACGGCCACTTCACCGCCAGCCTCTGCCAGCTTCACAGCAGCCTCAATGGCATTCAGATCATAAGCACCAATCTTATGCTCTGCCGTCTTGAAATTAAGCGTTTTATCTGAGTTAACAGTGATATCCTGCTCCTCAGGTACGCATTTGTAACATGCTAAAATTTTCAATGTATCCTCCTACTATTATTCTTTAATTATTCATGCGAGCGAGCAATTCATTCAAGCCCTCTCGTGCATTTTCATCACCCTGTTCAGCGGCTTTGCGATACCATTTCACAGCCTCAGCTTCGTTTTTATCAACGCCTTCACCATTCTCTAAAAGATATGCTATGTTATTTTGTGCAGCAACATGACCATGCTCGGCGGCTTTTAAGAACCATTCTGCAGCTGCCGCAAGATTTGGATGTTTATCAGTATAATAAATAATACCAAGCTTATATTCTGCACTGCAATAACCCTGTGTAGCTGCTCTACCATACCATAGCAGAAAGTTACCACTGTGGCCTTGCTCCTCAAGACACATGCCAAGACTATATTGAGCAACCATGTCACCATTTGTGGCAGATTTTTGAAACCACTTTATTGCTTCATCCAAATCTTTATCTACACCTTGCCCCTCATAGAAGCAAACACCAATATTGCATTGTGCGCTAATATTGCCTTGCTCAGCTGCTTTGTACCAGTATTCTAGCGCTTCTGCATAATTTTGCTCATTATATAAACTAACACCATGATTATATTCTTCTTTTGTATAGTTATCT
>JAITWL010000357.1 GCA_031285285.1 Deferribacteraceae bacterium
GGATAATTACAATGCAGATGATAATCTATCAATGGATAATAACAACACTAGCTCCTTTAATTTCCGTTTCACGCCGAATACGACTGTCCTCTCGAAGCATAGCACGGGCATGGCTATCGACATCAACCCATTTCAAAATCCATATATAAAAGGTGCTGTCATTCTGCCTCCAGCGGGCGTCACTCAGAGAGACAAGGTGGTTAAAGGCATGATAACAAAAGGCGATGCCTGCTATCAAGCCTTTATCAGCAGAGGCTGGGAGTGGGGCGGCGAATGGAAGTCGCTAAAAGACTACCAGCATTTTGAAAAGAGATAGCCTTATTGGGCAGGCAACCTTACCACATGATCATTCTCATATTGTGTCTGTGAGCGGACAGTGCCATCTTCATTATAAAATACTGCGAGTCCGTTCATTTTGCCTTCTACAAATGGGATTTCGCTCTTGAGCTGGCCACTTTTAAAGTATTTTTTGACATAGCCATCCACTTTGCCATCTTTGTAAGTGAGCTCAATCTTGCCAGCAGGGTCATCCATGCACACATAGCCATTGATAAGCTCACCCTTATGATAAGTCAGACCGCCAGCACCCAGAATCAGATCGCCAATTGCAGCACATTCTTCTTGTGCAAAAGCAGAAAACGATAGGGTAAATAAAGAAATTAAAACAACTAAAGATTTCATTACAGCAATTACCTTTGTAAATATTATGGCTTAGTTATATCCCAAATGGCTTCAATTTACAATGCCAAAAAATTCTCAACTTTCGTGGTCTATCCATGAGGAAAGTATTTCAGCATCACTTCCATCAATTTATCATATTCCAGTGGTTTCACTAGGTGCGAATTCATGCCGCTTGCAATGCTTTTGCTGACATCTTCTGTGAAGGCATTGGCTGAGAGCGCTATTATGGGGACTGTTTTTGCGTCTTCTCTATCCATAGCGCGTATCATGCGTGTGGCTTCGTAGCCATCCACATCAGGCATCTGGATATCCATAAAGATTATGCCGTATTCGCCCAATCTGCTCATTGAGAATATATTCACAGCTTCTTGGCCGTCTTCCGCCTCGTCCACATTGGTTGTGGTAGATTTTAGCTGCTCGCAGACCACCATACGATTCACCATATTATCATCCACCAAGAGTATCCTTGATTTGGCAGAGAATATCACCTCTTGCTGGGAGCTATCAGTGAGAACAGCATCGGCCTTATCAAGCCATAGGCTAAAGTAAAATTCACTGCCAACGCCCATCTGGCTCTTTAGCTCAATTTTCGAGCCCAAAAGCTCCACAATCTGCTGGCTTATTGAGAGGCCAAGCCCTGTGCCGCCATAAAGCGCTGTCACAGCATGTCCACCCTGCTCAAATGGGGTGAAGAGCTTATCCTTCACGTCATCTGCGATGCCTATGCCATTATCTTTGATCGAGAAAGCAAATTTTGCACGATGCTCTTCATCTTCCACACACCTTGCTTTAAGCTCAATATAGCCTTGCTCTGGGGTAAATTTCACCGCATTGCCCAAGAGATTGATGAATACTTGCTTTAGCCGCAAGGCATCGCTGATATAATCTACATGTTTCAGACGATCCAGATTAATAACATATTCGATATTCTTCTCATCACAGCGTGGCTTGATGATAGCATTCACCTCCGCCATCATAGAGCGAAGGTTAAAACTATCATTGGTGATATCAATCTTGCCAGCTTCAATCTTCGAAATATCAAGGATATCATTTAGCAAGCCCAATAGATGCCTTGATGATACGCCTATCTGCTCCAGATGCGGCTCTATGCTCTCAGTGGCCGCACCTTCCTTTAGCCTCATCTTGGTCACTTGCGCCATGCCTATGATAGCATTCATCGGCGTGCGTATCTCATGGCTCATGCGGGCGAGAAACTCGCTCTTAGCCACATTGGCTTTATTGGCATCGCGCACAGCTGCTTCTAGTTCTTTTTGGGTTTCGATAAGCCCTGTGACATCGTTGCCCATCACTTGGTAGCCAACTGTTTCGCCAGCCCTATTCTTATAATAGTGCGCGGTGCTCTTATAATATCGGCCTGTTTTTTCATGGAAGAATACTTCTGATTCACGGCCATTTAGCAGGCTTTCGATTCCGTCATATTCAGTGCCAGAAGGGAAGGTGGTATTTTCTGAATAAGGCTGCCCCACAACTTCTTCTAGGGTGCGCCCCACTAGCGCAAGGCCTTGCTCATTCATGTAGATTACTTTCCTATCCATATCCACAATGGCCATAGATTCCTTGACAGTAGCTACAATGCTATTGGCCATATCATCAAAAGAATCTGCCAGCTCGCCCATTTCATCTGTGCTAGTGGTATTAAAACGAAATTGATGCTCGCCTGTACGGAAGCGCCCTATGCCCTTGATCATATTGCTGATGCTATCAGTGAAAATTGATGCAATCCATATAGCTATAAATATGACTAATATAATCATTACAGATGTGGATATCAGCAGCGTAGAGCCTGTTTGAATCAGGTTTCTATTAATTGATTGATAAGTGCTATCAGCAGCAATGCGCATATCCCTATCACGATTGACGATCAGTTTATCTAGCACAGCTTTTGTGGCATTGGCTGGCTTGTGAAACTCATCCACACCTGCGCCTATGGCGACAAAGCCAAAGCCACGCCTAGAATCACCATATTTGCCAGTGTAATATGGGATAGTGGCGGCAGTGTTAAGCTTCCATAGGCCGCTCCATAATATGAGGAACGAGCCTGAGCCGCCATCCCGTGTTAAATCTGCCCAGCCTGTGCATTGAGCTGCAAAATTAAGATAGCGACAATCAAGCCCCACAAGCCCCGCCTTTGTGAGCTCAGGGGCGGCTTTCTTGCTATTGCTCTGCTGATAATATATGGGGACGTCTTTTATAAATTCGGCATAGCTCTTGCCGCTGGCCTGCCAATCATTATATATCCAATCCTCTAGCCAAGGTACTTGCGGATCGCCAGTCTCAGGATCGTAGCCAGCTATAGAAAAATGCCGCGGGTGTACGATGCTGCGTCCATTATAATCCCAGATAAAGGCATAGTTGCCCTCAGAGGCATCAGGTATTTCATTATAACGTGCAACTGTGGGCGTGATACGATCGGTAAATTCCATGATGTGATCGTGATTCAGCGCCATAGTGACATAGCCAATTATCCTGCCGCCACGGCTGACTGGTGCCGCCCAACGCACAATGCCTTGGAAGCGCTTGCCAACAGGGTTTTCTTTGCCTGCATAGGCAGAATTAGTGGGATCATACTCAATCCCAGCTTTCACGGCATTTGCCCTATTGTATGTGCCTATGATTTTAGAGCCTACATAGGCGCCGATCACATCTGATACATATATTTCGCCAGGCTTGAGCGATTTGAGTTCTTGAAAATAGTTTTCAGCTTTGATGAAGGTGTTTTCTCTTTTTGATATATCTTTGAGCACAGGCGACATCAGCGGTGACGTTGTCACTTTCACTCGCTCCATACCATTTAGATCAACGAAAGTGATCTCATGATAGAGTGGCTTTAAATGGCGCTGAAAGCCTGTTGGCGGCACATAATGAAAGCTTTCGTCATTATCACGATTGGATGAGCTGACTTCATCAAAGGCTTGTGGCGTACGATTGGCGGGCACCCAAATATCATCGCTCGAAAGCTCCCATTTGCCTGCTTGCATCAGCAACCGTTTGCGACTCTCAATGAAGCTATTATAAGCATTTCGATCTGGCGCTATATTAGCAAGGTATAGGATATCGCTATCACGCTCATAGAGAAAATCAGCCACAACCATTGCAGTGTCGGTGGAGAGGCTCTCAATATCTTCACGAGCGCGCTCGTCGAGGGCTTCAACGGCATCATTGATAGCAATTTGCCCAGTCTCAGCTAAGGAAGCATTCGCCATGCTAGCAAGCTGATTGGTGCGAATCTTAAATTCTTCCCCCAGCGACCACGCCTGACGCCATGCCAAAAGGGCAAGCAATAAAAGTGGTACGACCTTTATTGCAATAAAAAGCGCTATCAGCTTAGCACGCATACCAAAGCCTAGTCTTTCAGAGACTTTGGTTAATATTTCTCGAATCCCCATAGTTTATTCATACACCAATAGTCAAGAGTCGGCAAGGTAAAAATTTTGGGGGAACTAGGGCTTGTATAATTTCTGACCAAAGTAATAAAATAGGAAAAAGTGAAATGCTGAAAGTGTCATAATGGATTTTTTTGGTTTGTAATACTTTTGATACTGCTTTTTGTAAGTTTGTTCTTGGGTAAATGCTTGAGTATCATATTTTTCTGCATCAAATAAGCAACATGTCTTTTGCGCAAAGTGCCTGATTATGCGATCCCATTCATTTTTAGTAAATTTATCTATGTTTTTATTAATTATAGAGTTTTCTTTTACTGCGCCCTTGTATTTTTCGGCATAAGTCTCTTCTGTACAAATACAATCATCACACGTTTTCTTACAAGATAATTCATACACAGACCATAGCGATTCTACCATAGGATAGCTTATATATAGCTGCCCTAATTCAGTGGAATCATTAAACATTGCCAATAACTCAGTAAAAACAGTATTTAGGTCTTTATTATAGTGTCCTCCCATTAGTGCATGACTATCAAAGTCAAAAAACAGGAAAATCTCAGAAAAATCCTTAGATGTAAGATTCCTTAACGCTTTTTGATTCTTCTCTCTCAAAAGCACAATTAAATCAAGATCGGGATCATTTTTTAGTTGTTGCCACAATTGATAAATATCTGCTTTAAATGAAACAAATTCAATATTATTTCTAAAAGGGAAGTTCTTTTGTAAATTATCAATTATCCTTTTTTCTGTTTTTTCACCTTCACCAATAATGGCAATCCTAATCATTTTTTGTAAATCTCTCTATCAAACCTCCAAATGTGTTTGCTCTGAACATTTTCTCCAGATTGTGTGCTTCTCTCAGTTCACGATCAATTGCAATTTCAGGAAGTGACTGAATTTTATTGTTATCAAGTATAAAATAACAATCTGGACG
>JAITWL010000359.1 GCA_031285285.1 Deferribacteraceae bacterium
TGAAAGAATTAGATAAGTTAGAGGAGACATTGTGATTGTAAATCCTTGAAGCCCCTGAGTGCAGGGGTTTGTGAGCAAAGCGAACCCGCATGATAAATAGTTTGTGGCAATGGCCCGATGGTGTAACAAAATAATTGGAAGGAGACTTTATAAATGATCATTACATTAAAGAAAGAAATGAGCAAAGCAGAGATGGACACTATGATTCACGAGTTAGAAAGCGTAAACAGTGTGGCAGTAACGGTAATCCCTGGGGAGACGTTTAACGTCCTAGGCTTGGTGGGCGATACCACCAAGATTGATGAGAAGCATCTCAGGGCAAATAAATTTGTGGAGAATGTCACACGCATTGCAGCGCCATACAAGAAGGCCAACCGCATGTTTCACCCAGAAGACACAGTGGTAAGCATTGCTGGCGGCCGTGTAAAGATAGGTGGGCATGAGAAGATAGCTATCATGGGCGGGCCTTGCTCGGTGGAGAGCCACGAACAGATGATGATCATCGGCGAAGCTGTGCGCAATGCAGGTGCATCAATGCTTCGCGGTGGCGCATATAAGCCACGCACTTCACCATATGCCTTTCAGGGAATGGCAACAGAAGGGATCAAGTGCATGACCGATGCGCGTGAGTGCTTCGGCCTACCGATAGTCAGCGAGCTGATGAGCGCCGATAAGATCGATGAATTCGTTGAAAATGTTGATCTTATACAAGTGGGCGCGCGCAATATGCAGAATTTTGAGCTGCTCAAGGCGCTTGGGCGCATAAAAACCCCGATATTATTGAAACGCGGCCTAGCCAACACCATCGAAGAATGGATAATGGCTGCTGAATACATCATGGCTGGCGGCAATAGCAATGTGATCTTCTGTGAGCGCGGCATACGTACATTTGAAAAATATACTCGCAACACCCTAGATCTTAGTGTGATCCCTATAATAAAGCAAAAAACACACCTGCCGATAGTGATCGATCCTTCGCATGGCACAGGCTACTGGGAGTATGTGGAATCAATGTCGCTCGCTGCTATAGCCGCAGGAGCTGATGGGCTTATCATAGAGGTGCATCACGATCCAGAACGAGCTGCCAGTGACGGTACGCAGTCGCTCAAGCCTAAGCGCTTTGCCGAGGTGATCGAACGCGGCCGCCAGATAGCGCAAGTGATTGGTAGGGATATATAACTCTTATTCCTGTTAAAATATGCCTTTATCCTTCGTCATTGCGAGGCTTTGCGAAGCAATCTAGGATTCAGGATTCTGACGGCCCTTGGCCGACAATTATTTAGGAACGCTGGATTGCTTCGCAGGGCCTCGCAATGACAGAATGGAAACAAATGGAATAATGGAGGCGCTATGAGCCGTTTAGACTTTTCTATGTATGCACAATTATTTTCAAAGGATCGTAATATCGTGGTTCAAAGCGCAGAACACATAAAGCATGCGTTGGCAATGGCATCGGTGGCGGATATTTTCGCTATCCGCCATCACTTTGGCTATGGATACCACCAGTATTATCAACATGAAGACTGGAAGACTTTTGATCCTAGTGCTTTGATAG
Source organism: Deferribacteraceae bacterium (assembly GCA_031285285.1). GTDB lineage: Bacteria > Chrysiogenota > Deferribacteres > Deferribacterales > JAISNW01 > JAITWL01. Next base: position 1,556 of record JAITWL010000359.1, read on the forward strand.
ATAAAGTCGACAGCGGCGCTTTTTTGGCTATTTGTAGCCTTGGCACATTTCACTCAAATGGCTATTATAGGGAGCGTTGCCTTAATCAGCTTGCGGAAATTGGCAGTGGGCTAGCGCTTCCCTATGTATTTTTGTTACTAAACAATTGGGTGCCTGCTATACGGCAGCAGGCAATCAAAGTATCTTTGCAGTTGCTGAAAACGGCAACTATGACTGAGGTCATCAGCGCACTTTGCTTTTTTGAAGCAGCTGAGCGCGGGCAACGGCAGGCGGCTAGAGATACAGCAGCAATTTATGTCGCTATCAGGGAGAAAATATTTGATATCACGCCTGAGCGAATAGCCCAAGAGCCAATCTATGTGCGTCGCTTATGCTATAAAATTCTGCTAAAGGGTGAGCCACAGCTGCCTATGCAGATTCTGCTACAGCTTCTTGAGCAGGAGCGTGATATTGGCAACCGCATTATTGTTGCAAGGGCAATCATGGTACGTAAACCAGAAGATGCTGTTGTTGATATGCTGTGTCATGATCGTGTGGCTTCGGTGCGCTTGTTTGCTTTAATGAAAAAATATAAGCAAAAAGGGCTATGGGCAGGGATTACTAGCTTTTTGATGGATAAAAATGCCTCTATACGGGCATTTGTGGGCTATTGCCTGAGAAAACGTGGTGACGATGTTGCTGAGTTTTATCGCAGGCAACTAGCGCAAGAGCCTTCTGCTATAGCAATCCGCGGCATTGGAGAAACAGGTAAAGCTAACGATGCCGCATTGATAACGCCATATTTAGAGCCAGATACCGCGCCAGCTTTTCTGAAAGCGGCTGTCGTCTCCACAGCGAGGCTCATAGGGCAGCAAAGCGAGGCTATGCTATTGCAGATGCTTTTTCACAAAAACGCGGGAAAGATAGCCTATCAGCTTATTCGCAAAATGAAAATACCAGTATCACCAAAGCTATGCTATGATAGCTATCTGAGCGCAGAAACAGAGCTGACGAAGGCGCGTGTGCTTTCGCTGCTTCTTTATTCAACAGTTGACACGTGGGAGCGTATGCTGTGCATGCTAAAGCTTTTCAACATTCTGTCATATTCTTATAAGTGTGCTGTTGATAGCCAAATTTTGTATAGCTCAGACTATACTAAGCCAGATAAAAACATTATTGAACAAATTGAAGAGGCAATGACTAAGGCTGATCTCAAGCCACATGTGCGCAATACGCTAGAGCTGTCTCTGAAATATTGGAAGGCTCAAGGGGGAGTCTAATGCGAGTTCGTATATCTTATCCACAAACTGCTGCAAAGGGCATAGTGCATATCCCGCCATCGAAGAGCATGGCACATAGAGCGATAATCTGCGCCTGCCTTGCGCACGGGCGCTCTGTGATTGATAATATCAGCTATTCGGAGGATATCAAGGCCACCATAGCTGCTATGCAGCAGCTAGGGGTGCAGGTTGAAGCAGAGCCTGACAGGTTGGTGATTGATGGACGTGGTTTTGTTGTAGGGGCGGGGTTTGCCCGCTCGATTGATTATGTAAATTGCAATGAATCTGGCTCCACTCTGCGCTTTCTAATTCCAATATTTTCATTAACTGGTGCTAGCGTTAGTTTCACAGGGGCACCGCGCCTATTTGAGCGCCCACAAAAGATATATGAAAACATATTCAAAGAGCAGGGGCTAAGCTTCATACAGGACAAGGGCATCACTAT
>JAITWL010000043.1 GCA_031285285.1 Deferribacteraceae bacterium
TGGGCATCAATATGAGTGATTATTCTGGCTTATCGTTGGTCAATATGGTAATCTGCCCACATGCAGATACATTTGTTGCTAGCATTAAGGATTCAGAAAAGAAATTGACAGATTATGAAAATGCTAACAACTGCAAGATTACAAGAATCAACGATGGCGAAGCGGTTTTTATTGATTATTGAGTAAAGCATCCTATGCTCCCTCTGGAAGAGGGGTCACATGGACGTGGACGCAACCTCAGGGACGAAGCGCCACGTGGATGTGGCGGATTTGCAAGATTGGTTCAGAAGGTAGAGAATTTATGCAACACAAACAGCTCCTCTCCTTTGCCCTTCCCAAAGGGCGGCTAGCAGAGGAAACAGTAAAATTATTTATAGAAAGGGGCATCTGCTCGTCAGGCGTGGTGGATTTCTCTTCACGCAAGCTCATATTTGAGGATGAAGCTGCCAATATGCGCTTTCTGATAGTGCGCAATTCGGATGTGCCCACCTATGTGGAGCGCGGTGCGGCTGATTTTGGCGTGGTGGGCAAGGATGTGCTTGAAGAGACAGGGCTACCGCTCTACGAATTCTATGATTTTGGCTTTGGCAAATGCCGCATGAGCGTGGCTGCGCCAAAATCAACGCATACTCATTATTGGCATAATATGCGCATAGCCACAAAGTATCCTGCCATAGCTAAGCGCCATTTTGCTGGGCTGGGCATATTTATCGAAGTGATCAAGCTCTATGGCTCTATTGAGATAGCGCCACTGACGGGGCTTGCTGATTATATTGTGGATCTTGTGGAATCGGGCGAGACTATGCGCAAGAATGGCTTAGAAGAAGTGGAAGTGATTATGCAGGCCAGCGCACGGCTTGTGGCCAATCAAAGCCTTGTGCGGGCAAAGCATGAGCGCGTGAAGGCTGTGCTTGCCATGCTGGAACAAGGAAAGTAAGTAACTAGAAGGAAGTACAATGCTCATTAGAGTTTTTATATTAATATTGTTGTTATGTAGCAGTGCTTTAGCTGTCACTATAGATCGTGTAGATATCACTGGCAATAAACGTGTGCCAGAGGATAGGATACGCCCATATCTGGTGCTTGCAGGCAGCGAATTTAACCCAGATGTGGTGAGCACTAGCATCAGCCAGCTGCACGAGACTGGCTACTTTCTGGAAATCTCTGTGGATGCCTCAGTGGTGGATAATAGCTTTGTGGTGACATACATCCTGCAAGAGACGCCGCTCATCGCGGCTATCCGCATAGAAGGCCGCGATAAGCTAAGCGAACAAAAGATATTGGAGACGATAGCCACAAAGGTTAGCGATCCGCTTAATTTCACACATATCGGTAGCTCTATGAAGGCTATCCAGACGCTATATGACAATGAAAAGCTTTATAATGCTAAGATAGGCTATGAGCTGGAGTATCTCAGCGAGACATCAGTCAATGTGATATTCACTATAGAGGAAGGCGAGCCTTCAAAAGTCTATAATATCTGGTTTTATGGCAATGCGAATGTGAGCGATACTGATCTAAAGGCTGTTATGCAGACTAAGGAAAAAGATTTCTGGTCTGTCATGAATGCCAGCGGTATGCTTATGCGGGATATGCTTGAATATGATCGCGAGCTGGTGCGCCAGCATTATCTTTCGCTTGGCTATGCCACTGTGGAAGTGAGCGAGGCGCAGATCGACACACAATCCGACCCTGCACGCATGAATTATCTTTTGAGAATCAACGAAGGCCAGCGCTACACTATCTCATCGGTGTCTTTCAGCGATAGCTTGGGCAAATTTAGCCAAGAAGAGCTAGCAAGCTTTACTGGGCTCAAGGTAGATCAATATTTCAATGCAACCCAATATCGTCAGGATATCTTAGCGCTGACAAATAAATACACCGAGCTTGGCTATGCACATGCAAATGTGGAGCCTATGGTGCAGCTTAATCATGACGCTGGCACTGTGTCTATAGCCTATAATATCACCGAAGGCGAGCTATATACCATCAACCGTATAGAATTCACAGGCAACCACGATAGCCGAGATAATGTTATGCGCCGCGAATTTGATATAATGGAAGGCGATCTCTATAATAGCCGCTTGATCAATGAAGGCAGACGCAATATGATGGTGACAAGCTTCTTCACCGATGTGCGTATATCAGAGCGCCCTACAGATGATGGCAACGCTATCGACCTGATAGTGGATGTGGATGAGGCGAAGAATGGCTCGATCAACTTTGCCATGTCTTATTCATCAAATGATGGCATGGTGGGGCGCATAGAATTTGCGCAGGCCAATCTCTTTGGCTTTGGCTCAACATTGAAACTCTTCGCAGAGATGCAATTAGAAGGCGAACGGCAGGATTATGAAATTAGCTATACTGAGCCTTGGATTTTTGATAGGCCATATTCATTCAATATCTCTGGCTACTCACGCGAGCGGGAATACACAGAATATACCCAGCGTTCGCAAGGTGGTGCTTTTGGCATAGGGCATCAGCCTATCAAGCGCCGATTATTTTTGAATTATATGATTTCGCAAGAGACTGTTGATATATATGAGATTGGCCCCAATGCATCTCAATATCTGCTAGATGAGGCAGGCAAGACAAAAATCATTGCACTTACGCCTTCGATCACTTATTCTAATGTGAATAGCAACCTCGACCCAAGCGACGGCTTTAAAGCAAGCCTTCGATTTAAATATGCTGGCACTTTTCTTGGTGGTGATGTAGACTATATGAAGCTGACAGGTGAAGCCTCATATTTTCAGCCACTGCCATACTCTTTTGGGGGAGTGTTGCATGCAGAGGCTGGGCAGATGTGGGCCATAGATGATAGCCGATTGCCGATTGACGATCGCTTCTTTCTGGGTGGGATTTACTCAGTGCGCGGCTATAGAAACCGCGAGATAAGCCCTAAAGATGCGAATGGCTACTCTTATGGTGGCGATAAATACTATATGTTTAATGCCGAGATGTGGCGGCCAATATTCTCAGGCACGATAGATATCCGTGCTGTGCTTTTCTTTGATATGGGGCAGGTGTTTGACTTTGATGAAAATTTTGCCTCAGCTGACCCACGCATGGCAGTGGGCGGCGGCGTGCGCCTCTTCACCCCAATGGGGCTATTGAGGCTAGAGATGGGCTATAAGCTGATGCAGAAAGAAGGCGAAGAGCCATACGAGATAGAATTTGCGATAGGAAATGTGTTTTAAATTTACATTTCCATATTTTTGTCTTACATTTGTAAGACAAAAGGAGCAAAATTATGAAAACTATGATAAGCACAAGGGCAGATGAAGACATAATCACTGCTATTGATGAGATAGCAGCAAATATGGAAATGACACGCTCTGATGTGGTAAATGAGGCTATGAGGCACTATATTGACTATATTATGTGGTTTAAAGATGAAGTGCAGCGAGGAAAAGATGATATAAATGCAGGATGTATTGTTTCTCATGAAGATGCAATATCCCGATTTAAGAAGATTGTGGAAGGCTAAGTAATGGTCATTCATTGGTCAGAATTGGCAGTTATTGATCTGAAAGAATGGATCATTTAGCTGCAAAAACAGAGCTACGTATAGAGGGAGCAGTAGATAAATTACTCACTTTCCCTAATATAGGTAGAATAGGAAGAATAGAAGGAACAAGAGAGCTTATAATGCCTGATATGCCTTTTGTAATTGTGTATCAAATTAGTGAAAATATAGAAATACTTAATGTGTGGCATACATCAAGAATGCCTTATTTAAAGTAGATTTATATAAAATGCTGAATAGAAGGGAGTTTTTATAATGAGAAAAAAATTAGGTTTAATCGTAGCATTGGTCGTGATAATGGCCACTATGGCTGTAGCACAAGAGATGAAAGTGGCAGTGATTGACTTTGCCTATTGCATGCGGACATCTGTCGCTGGCAAGAAAGCCACTGCAGAGATTCAGGCACTTAGCGAGTCCAAAAATGCTTCTTTGAAGACTTTGCAAGACGAGCTGAAAAAAATGGAGACTGACTACACAGCTAAGGAAAAGCTGCTCACTGATGCTGCAAAACGTGAAGAACTGCAAAAGTTTCAGGTGAAAGCTGCTGAATACGAGCAGAAGGTGCGCCAAGCTCAGGCAGAGCTGCAAGCTAAGGATCAAGAGCTAACTCAGAAGACTTTGAAAGCCCTTGAAACTGTAGTGAATGCGTATGCTAGAGAGAAGGGCTACACTGTGGTGTTGCAAGCACAGGCTGTGGTTTATGTTGGCCCAACTGTGGTGAATATCTCTGATGACGTTATCAAACGTTTTGATGCAGGTAAATAGCAACTGGGAGGGGCAACTAACCTCCTCCGCAGGCGCATGTCCCGCCACGGGGGAAAGAGGGTTGCAACCTTAAAGCCCCAAGATGGGTTTGGGGTTGTCGCAAGACGAGCGAAGCGACTGAATTGCGGAGCGGCGTACCACAGGCGGGTCTCCCGCCGCGGATAAAGCCGCGATCCTCGAAGCTCGTAGAGCTGAGATTAATCAAATTGGAGGCAAAATTATGCCACGAATAAGTGAATTGGCTGAGCGTCTAGGCGGCAAAGCCTTTGGAGCTGATGTGGAAGTGAGCGCCCTTTGTGTGCCTGAGGCTCAGGCGCAGGGCGCTATCTGCATATTGGGAAACCCAGAGCTATTCCACTTTGCCACTGGTGCATCTTCGGCATATGTTGTGCCAGAAGACTATCCAGAATTAAATATGCAAGCGCTGTCGCTTATCAAAGTAGCCAAACCGCGCGAAGCAATGACAAAGCTCTTGATAGCGCTTTATCCTGAGCCACCATTCGAGGCTACAATCTCACCTAACGCTGATGTGGCTGCCTCTGCGCAGCTTGGCAAGGGTGTGCGTGTGGAAAGCTTTGTTGCTATAGGCAAAGGCACTGTGATAGGTGATGGAGCCTGCATCAAGGCTGGTGCTGTGATTGGTGCAAATGTGCAGATAGGCGCAGGCTCTACAATATTCCCACGTGTTGTGATCTATGATAATAGCATCATCGGCAAGAATGTGCGCATACATGCGGGCACTGTGATTGGCTGCGACGGCTTTGGCTATATCTTGGCTGCTGAGCATACCAAGATACCACATATAGGCAATGTTATCATAGGCGATAATGTGGAGATAGGCGCTAATGCTGTTATCGATAGAGGCACTATAGGCTCAACTATTATCGGCAAAGGCACAAAGATAGATAACCTCTACCAAGTTGGGCATAATAACCAGATAGGCGAGCATTGTGTTATGGCTGCGCAGGGCGGCATGGCTGGCTCAAGTCGTTTTGGCAACTATATGGTGACAGGCGGCCAAGTGGGCTTTGCCGATCACCTAGTGGTAGGCAATGGCGTGCGAGTAGCTGCCAAGACAGGCGTTATGCATAATATGCCTGATGGCGCGACATTTGGTGGCATACCTGGCATGCCTCATGGCGAATGGCTACGGCAGGTGGCATCAATAAAACAGCTGCCAGAGCTGCGCAGACGAGTTAAAGCACTGGAAGATAAGTAAAAAAGAGGTTATATTATGGCTAGTAGATATTTCACATTTACAGATGGTTCTTCAAATAAATTTTGGAAGATTGATATCGAAATTGATGAGGAAGAAGATGAGTATAACTTTGTTACAACTTATGGAAAAATAGGCACAGCTGGGCAGACAAGCGAAAAGAGCTTTGATTCTGCTGAGGACTGCGAGAAAGAAGCAAACAAGGTTATTGCACAAAAGGTAAAGAAAGGCTATGTCGAATCAGAAGCTAACTCTACGGATAGCATTCGCGAGAGGATTAAGGAGCTTGGCGGCACATGCAGTTTCAAAGGTGAGTCTTTGCTGGAAGATCTGAAAAGCATTGAATTTGACGATGACTTGTATAGTGATTCTATGGAAGACTGGTTTGTGGAATATGGCGATTTGGTCACATGGGCGATTATGATGAGCAATGGGATGATTTTAAAGCTGAGGCCAAAAAGAACTTCAAAGCACAATTTGAAAAAGATGCAAGTGACTTTTTGTTTATAGCTTCTCTTGAAACTGTGGGTGGCGATATCATCAACTATTTTGTATCTTTATCTGATGCAAATTTAGCTAATCCTACAGTATATGCCACCATTGATATTGATTTTTTCAGTGATATAATGGAGATAGGAAGCCTATCTGAATTCTTTAGGTCATGCTTGAGTGAAGATGAATTTGATGAGGATCTCGTTGGCGAATGATTTGCTAGGCGTTGATATAGTGGGTGGAATACTGATATCGTTCGGGTGAAGCAAGAGTGTTATGCAAGGTAGGGAGAGCGATCCCGCCCTCCCGCATTAGTCTAGTGATAATGATTATTTCGCAAATGGTGCATAATCAAGATTGCGTCCATTCGTTTCGATAATCTGCTTATAATAATAATAGCTATTCTTGATGCGTCGCTCGCCTGTGCCAGCGCCGTCATTATCGCGATCAACATGGATAAAGCCATAGCGTTTCTTCATCTCGCCAGTACCTGCAGAGACAATATCAATAGGCCCCCACCAAGTGTAGCCTATAAGTGGCACACCATCAGCGATGGCCTCGCCCATCATCAGCACATGATCTTTTAGGTATTCCATGCGCTCTGTATCGACGATTTTACCATCCTCTCTGATCACATCCACAGCCCCGACGCCATTTTCAACGATAAATAGCGGCTTCTGATAGCGATCATATAGCTCATTGCATACATAGCGCAGGCCAAGCGGGTCGATAGGCCAGCCCCAGCTCGTTTCTTTCAGGTGAGGATTCTTCTTACCAAGTAAGCCGCCAGTATTACCAAGGATCTTCATGCCATCTTCATGCAGGGAGCTGCGATAGTAGCTAAATCCAAGATAGTCGCAACGGCCACGCTTGATCAGCTCAAGATCGCCTGATTCCATAGCTATTTGCAGGTTGTGCTCTTTGCGAATGCGTTCAAAGTAGGCTGGGTATTCGCCCCGTAGTTGCACGTCGCTATAAAATAGCAAGCGGCGGCGCAGCTGATAGGAGGCGAATACATCCTCTGGCTTGCACGATGCAGGATACACTGGGCTTAGCGATAGCATGCAGCCTACCTGATTATTTGGATCGACCTCATGCCCGATCAGCACTGCCTGCGCACTAGCAACGAACATGTTGTGGCTCGCCTGATACATATCTTGGAGTTTAGTGGCCTCATCTTGTATGAATAGTCCTGCTGCCAAAAGCGGCAAAGTATGTGTATGATTGATTTCGTTGAATGTCATCCAGTAGCGCACCTTGCCTTTGTAGCGGCGGAAGACTGTCTCACAGTAGCGGGCAAAAGCATTGATAAGTGGGCGCCCCTTCCAGCCACCAAAACGCTTGACCAGCGATAGCGGCGTCTCAAAGTGCGCCAAGGTGACAACAGGCTCGATGCCATATTTCAGCAGGGTGTCGAACATATCATCATAGAAGCGCAGGCCAGCCTCATTCGGCGTAGCATCATCACCATTTGGGAAAATCCGACTCCAAGCTATTGAGGTTCTAAGGCACTTCATCCCCATGCCTGCTAGCAGCTCGATATCTTTCTTATAAGTATGATAAAAATCAATGGCCTCGTGGCTTGGATAATAAACACCTTGTTGGATATCAAGCACAAGATTGTCGAAGCGGTTCTTGCCAACTGGCAGGATATCAGCAACACTTAGCCCTTTCCCATCTTCATCATATGCCCCTTCAGCCTGATTGGCGGCTATAGCGCCACCCCAGAGGAAACCTTTAGGAAAATCATTCATCTTACACCTCTTGCTTCTTTGTAATTTCTTTGGCATCTTCATCAAAGCCAAGTATGTAAGTGAGAACAGCAGTTACAGTAATTGCAATCAGCATGCCAATAATGAAATATTTAAAAGTGTCGCCAAAGAACGCTGGTAAGGTTGTGAGGGCTGGGAATACGTAAACAGTAGCTTTTGTCTGCATCATGCCCATGAATCCGCCGCCAATAGCACCACCAATAATTTGCGCAATGAATGGGCGTTTGAAGCGTAGCGAAAGACCATAAATAACTGGCTCTGTTATGCCACCCAAAAGAGCTGGAGCCATTGCAGATAGAGCCAACGCTTTGGTCGCCTTGTTGCGGCTACGGAAATAGACACCAATTGCCACACCAGCTGAGGCAAAAGTCGCAGCAGACATCATAGGACGAATAGTGTCATAGCCATTGAGGCTGAGGTTATTGATCATAAGTGGCACAATGCCCCAGTGCACGCCAAACATAACTAGTAAAGACCAGCCACCGCCTAGCACCGCGCCAGTGAGCAAGCCGCTCTTGGTGCTAAGGAAATTGACCATAGCAGCGAGGCCATTGCCAACAGCAACACCAATAGGCCCGATAACCATAACAGTAAGTGGCACCATGATAAATAAAGCAACCAATGCAAGCGCAAATATATGAATATTCTGTGGTATGATTTTTTTGATTATTATCTCAAACTTAGAATATACATATATCGACATGATGGCAGGGATGACAGTGCCAGTGTAGCCCATCATGACAACAGGAATATTCATAAATGCAACTGTAGTGCCTACCCCGCCTAGCCCTGTGAAACTTGGCTCAAGAAGAGCTGCTACTATGGCTGCTGCAATGAATTGATTACACTTGAAAGCACGCGCAGAGCTGAATGCGAGCAAAATGGGAAGGAAGAAGAAAACGGAGTTTCCCGCCGCATTGAGGATAAGGTAAGTGCTACCAGCTGGATCGAGCACGCCAAATGTCCTAGAGAGAAGCACCAGCACGGCCTTGAGCATACCAGCGCCAGCAAGGGCAGGTACTATAGGCGTGAAGATGGTCGACATTGTATTCATCGCCCGCAGCAGAAGCGTGCCTTGAGGCTTTTCAGTAACCTCATCTTCGCCATCACCATCCATAGACCTAGTTTTGACAGGATACAGGCGGGTGACAGCCTCGAATACATTCGGCACATCGTTGCCGATCACCACTTGAAACTGTCCATTGCCCTCCACAAGCCCCAGCACTCCAGGAGTGGCTCTGATGGTATCACGATCAGCCTTGCCTGAATCTTTAAGCTCGAAGCGTAACCGTGTGATGCAATGATACACAACATTTACGTTATCTGCGCCACCAACACCTTTCACAATTTCCTTTGCTAGATCATCAAATTTGTTCGCCATTATATGAAACTCCTTATAAAAATTGCAAACTGATATCAAAGAAGTCGACACTTTTTATTAAACACTTTAATTATCGTTTTTTTTTTTTTTGGAAAATCAAGGAAAAATGAAATGGCAATCCCCTTATTCCAATTTCTAATAAAATATGCCTTTATCCTTCGCGAGCTCTGCGAAGCAATCTAGGATTCAGCATTATGGTGGCCTCTGGCCAGCAATTATTAGGAACGCTGGATTGGCAACGTATGAGCCTCGCAATAGACTTGCCATGAAACGAAAAGTTGCGTCATTGCGAGCTCGACCCGCAATCTAGGATTAATCCAATGGGGGAATACGCAGTTCTTAATTGATAATGTTCCCGCACTGGATTTATTCTGGATTGCGGCTCAAGGCCGCAATGACGTGTGCTGTCCCCTGCAAAGCGAATGGGTCTTGGCATTTCATGACAAGTCTAATGACGGAATTATGGAAACTTTAATTTAGAATTGGAACAAGATGTCATTGCAAGCGTAGCGCGGCAAAACCTCGCAATTGACAATGTTCGTCAATATTATATTTGATGCGAGACAATTGCGATGACCTATTTTCACGGATTATGGGCAAGACTTGCCGTGTTCGAGAGCTGCAAACTATTTGTTAAGTGATAGCCCTTCTGCTTGCGATTTAATCACAGTAATAGGCTTGCCAATCGTATCTATAAACCAAGCCAGTGATTCTTGCAGCTCTTGCTGTTGCTCTTCTAGTCCTTAAGAATCCTTGTAAAACCAGCGCATATGGATATGTGTTGGTTTTTCCATTTGACTTTGTGTTGCTGCAATTGTACAATTTGTACATGAGAATAATTTTACTTGTGTTTCTATGTGCGTCGG
>JAITWL010000215.1 GCA_031285285.1 Deferribacteraceae bacterium
ATTTCTTTAGCTACTGTTACGCCATCTTTAGTGACTAGCGGTGAGCCAAATTTCTTTTCTATCACCACGTTACGGCCTTTAGGCCCCATAGTCACTTTCACTGTGTTAGCCAGCTTATCAACGCCGCGAACAATAGCCTGACGCGCGTCATCGCTGAAAATAATATTTTTAGCCATTATTAGTTCTCCTTACTTATTTCACTATGCCGAATATATCGTCTTCGCGCATGATCAGGTAGTCGTTGCCATCTACTGTGACTTCTGTGCCCGAATATTTGCCAAAAAGTATCTTGTCGCCTGCTTTCACTGTAGGCTTCACAACATTACCATTGTCCATAACTTTGCCTGGGCCCACAGCGATAACCTCGCCCTGCATTGGTTTTTCTTTGGCTGTATCTGGGATAATAATACCAGAAGCCGTCTTCTCTTCGCTTTCAAAGCGGCGGACAATAACACGATCCTGTAAAGGCTGAATGTTAGCCATTTTCTCCTCCATGTATTAATTGTTTGTGCAATGGAGCTTGCGGGCTACGCAATTTAGCACTCCATATAAACGAGTGCTAATTTTACTATGAATGAAAAAAAAAGCAAGTAAAAAATGCAAGAAAATATCTTCGTGGGATAAAATAGTTGCTTGGTGGATGAAAATTGCAGCTTTGGCTTGTATAAAATTGATTTACTTTACTAACTCTTCTAGGCTCTCAATAATCCATTGATTTAAACTTTTCCCTTCCATAGCAGCTTCTGCCGCCATCCGTCTATGTAGCTCCTGATCCACACGCAAATTAAAGCGCCCTGAATAAGGCTTGTCAGGGGTTTTATTTTGATCTGCACAAAAATCAAGATAGTCTTCAACAGAATCAGCAAGCGCTTGTTTCAACTCATCAATAGATCGCCCTTGAAAAGTGATAACATCTGTCAAATTGATCACATTACCATGAAAAATATCGGCTTCTTGATCATATTCAAAAACACCTTGGTAACCTTTATATGTAAGTATGTTCATATCTATATAGTACTATACTATGGTACTATGTCAAGAGCAATTTTTCTTGCCATTTAAAATCTTTTCATATACCATCCGCAATTATAAGGATAATTTTATGGACAAAAACTACTTTGATAGCAAAGAAAGCAGAGAGCGGGCAGAATATTTATTGGGAGAATATGGATGGACTGATCTGCTAAATAAAAATACTGATTCGCTCACATTAGATAGCTTTATTGATGGTGGCACTGATGAATATAATGAATACAACTGGGATGATGGCTTTGAGCTTCCTTATCTTATCTTGCAGCATAAAAATTGTGAGCTGGCAACAGCTTTAAAGATTTTCCACCTAGGGGATATGGGCACAATGTCAATGGAAGATGGCGAACTTTGTGGCGAAGACGAAGAAGATGACGAGCAGGCCATTTTCCTCAAATACTTGTATAGAAGGATAGTTGCAGGCGAATTCAAGACAGGCAAGGTGGGCTTCACGCTTCTTTGGTATATGGGTGCTCATGCTACTGATGCTTTACGCGAAAAAGAACTAGGCGAAATGAGGGCTGAGGGTTGGCCAGAAGTTTTTCTGACTGATATACTGGCATGAGGCAGGGTATCGAACAAGCGCTAGTCAGCTTTATTGATGACTATTGCCACAATAATAATGTCGCAAATATGTGGCAACAGCCTCTTGTGCGCTATGCTTCTGTAGATAATCCTATCATAAGGCAGCTCAAAACACTTGTGCACCCTGAGCACCGCATGCCAGAAGACTTTTTGCCAGCTGCAAAATCTATAATTAGCTATTATCTGCCGTTCAAAGAAAATATTGGCAAAAGCAACATAGGCGGCGAGCTTGCCTCGCCTGAGTGGGCAAAGGCCTATGCAACAACAAATAAGATGGCTGCACAGCTTAATTTGCAGCTGGTGGACTATATCAAGGCACATGGCTTTGACGCTGCCTCGTCTGGCAACCCTGGCCGCATCGCGAAAGACATACACTTTAGCAACTGGTCTCAGCGCCATGTCGCCTATGCCGCAGGCCACGGTAGCTTTGGCTTAAATAATATGCTAATCACGGAACGTGGCTGCTGCGGCCGATTCTTCTCAGTGATAACCTCGCTACCCTTTGCTGATGAAGAATATCAAGGTGAACGATGCCTGTATAAAAGTAAAGGTGCTTGCAAGCTCTGCATGGCGGCATGTCCTGTTGGCGCATTAACAACTGAGGGCTTCGATAGGCTAAAATGCAGCATCATGGGCGATAAAAGCGCTGCAATATATAATGGAGATACGATTTGCGGCAAATGCGTGGCTGGTATGCCTTATGCATATAGGGGTTGAGGGGATAATACAGGGTTGACTGCCATTTTGTCATATCAACCCTGAGTAAAGCGAAAAAGAATGAGCCCCTGCTCATCTACGGAATGAATCTTTTTCCTTCTGCTCTCTTTCATGAGCCTCACTTACGCGAATTCTTCTGCCGCCGTAATCTGAGTCATTCAGTTTGGTCATTGCCTCTGTTGCTTCCGTGCCGTCCATCTCCACAAATCCAAAGCCACGAGAGCGGCCAGTCTGGCGATCGATGATCACACGCGCTGAGTTTACACTGCCGAAGCTAGTAAACAGCGATGCCAAGTCCTCGTCTGTTGTTACAAACGGAAGGTTTCCAACAAATAGTCTTTTCATACAACACTCCTGCCTTTCTAGTTAAAGCAATTAACCTTATAAAATCTCAAACCGCACCTTGAAACGGATAGAGAGCGAAGGAAAGCTATAACTTTTTTAATAAGATAAACATACACATACTTTCAGCTTTTCGCAAGACTTTATTTATATATTTAACAATTTTTACAAACTTTTTATAGAACTATTTTTCTAAAATAAAACTATCTCTTTACTGTCATTATCTTTGCTAAGCTATTAATATTAAGTTTAAGCGTTGGACACATCTAGATATCAATAAATTTTAAAATAGTAAAATAAAATATCGTTCTAGCAAATGATTTAATTGGAGAAAAATGTTGTTTCACATACAGTAATGTGATCATATGATATAGGATTTTGATATAGGATTTTGTTTGCAAAATTGCATATTATGGAGTAGATTATCCTGCTATGAAAAACACAAGTATCAAGCCTTCGGGCAATATCATCGTGCGAGGCGCTCGCCAGCACACCCTCAAAAACATTGACATCGACATTCCAAAAGATAAGCTAGTGGTGATCACTGGCGTATCTGGTTCTGGAAAGTCCACTCTAGCCTTTGATACCGTATATGCCGAAGGGCAGCGCCGCTATGTGGAGTCGCTCTCAGCCTATGCGCGTCAGTTCCTCGAGCTGATGGAGAAGCCAGATGTGGATACTATCGATTTCCTCTCGCCAGCTATAAGCATAGAGCAGAAATCAGTCAGCCGAAACCCGCGATCTACTGTTGGCACTATAACAGAGATCTATGACTATATGCGCCTGCTTTATGCACGCGTGGGCGATGTATTCTGTCCTGTGTGTGGCAAGCAAATAGAGGCTTACACAGTGCAGAAGATTGTGGATGCAATCTTGCAAATGAATGGCGAGCGTATAGAGATATTAGCACCCATCATTCGTGGCAAAAAAGGCGAATATCGCAAATTATTTAAAGAATTACTGAAAGAAGGCTTTGTCCGTGCCTATATCAATGGCGAGATGATCCGCCTTGAGGATGAGCCAGAGCTTGATAAAAACCTTAAACACTCTATATCTGTGGTCATCGATCGCCTAAAAGTATCTGCTGATAGCGCTCGCAGAATAACTGATTCTGTAGAGATAGCTCTGCGACGCACAAATGGTCTTGTGGAGATAAAGACAGAAGCCGCACTTACATTATATAGCGAGCGCTTTGCCTGCCCTTCATGTAATGTAAGCTTGGCAGAGGTGGAGCCGCGCATATTCTCATTTAATAACCCATACGGCGCTTGCCCCACCTGCGATGGCCTTGGCGAACTATCAGTATTTGATCTAAGCTCCTTTGTGCCCGATCCTGAGAAGAGCATACGCGAGGGCGCAATCAAGCCATGGAGCCAGTTTGACAATTTCCACTTTTATAACACCTTGAATGCCGTGGCGGCCAAGCATAATATCGACATGAATGCGCCATGGCACACGCTATCAGGGCAG
>JAITWL010000305.1 GCA_031285285.1 Deferribacteraceae bacterium
AGATTTTTGCCCTGAATATGCGCCAATCTCTTCTTTATAGTAAGCATAATCGACTTGCAAATATGTCAAATCAATGCCAAAGCCTGCGGTGAAGTAGCCTTGGTGTATGCCTGCTCTTAGGGCGATGATATCTCTGAGGAAGCGTGCTTCTGCGCCTATATTTATGCGCTTAGGCAGGTCGTCATCTTGCTCATATGAGAATGTGATATCTTTTATGTCAATAATCAAATCTGTATTGATGCCGAGGCGTTCAAACTTTGGCGAGATGCCCGCTGAGAGCGTCAGCGTCACTGGCGGCACATCTGTGTCTTCGGTTTCCACTATTGAGATATTATTCACAGCTACGCCGATACGCGGATTGACGCCATGGTGATAGATATTATAGATGGCGCCAAGATCTGCCATGAGGTTGTAGCCTTTATTCATGGTATCCCAAGAGACATCGAAATCGTCTTTTGATAGCTCTATGAATGTGAATGAGTCTTTTTCATTGATTCTATAGAAGAAGCGACCAGCCACGCCAAGTTGCAGCCTATCATAGAATACTGAGTGCGCTCCGCCAAGCACCACACCCACCTCTGTGTATGCATCGCGATTTAGCTCTGGCAGCACAGGGTTAGAGGCGATAGCATCTGCTGACACATCAATATAGCCACCCACAGTGAAGAATGGGCGCGTATAGCTAGGATAGAGCTGCACGCGGCCGCTGATAGGCTTGCCAACATAGTCTTGCAGCATATTGGCCACATCTGTGTTGTTATCAAAATCAAGGCCAATAACGTCTTGGACAAAATCAATAGTGTCCATGTTTGCAGACATCATGAATGGAACGATATCCACGCGGTTACGCTTCACTCTGGCAAGCCCAGCGGGATTATAGAAAGGTGCATACTTGTTGTCACTCTTGACATAGAAAGCATCGCCCATGCCCAAGGCCGCCACAGAGCGCATGCCTACAGGATAGGTGCTACTCACACCATTACGAGTGGCCGCGAATGCAGAAGAAGCTAGCAGAGTTATGATTATTAGTGTAATAATTTTTTTCATGTTAGCTCCTAATTGAATACTTCAGTATTGAGGTAATCAAGCACGTTTTGTTCTGCTGAACCACCACCACCATCAATTTGTGCTAAAATCTCATTTATTTTCTCTTTCACTTTTCCATCAGTATTTGTATTGCTTGGATCTGCAAGCTCTCTCATTATAGTCAAACTCTCGTTGATCATGGCAATCATGGCAGAATCTATACCTGCTGTGCTACTTGGGAGGCAGTTTTTAATTGCATCTTTATTGTTAAAATCAATAGTGCTACAACTACCAATGGCTGAAAAACCTGTCACCATTCTCAATGCAGATGCTATAGAACCAGCCAACATTATATCTTCATCCATATCAGGATTATGATCTAAGTGAATCGCTGCGGCGTCTCCATATAGCCCACTATTAGCTGCAGCATCAGCTTTTGTCATCTCCTGCGAACCCAACAGTGCGCTCATTGGATCAACATCACTGTCATCTAGCAGCTGATCAAGATTCGCTAAAGGATCAAAGCCCGCTTTGCCCATATAGGCACATTGCAGGAGATATTTCTGCCTATTGTTTAGCCCAGCTTCGCTGCCTTCGAACTTGCTGATAATTTTATCATATTCCTTGTCATCCAATGCCATTTCCATTTCTTCGGTTGTTGCCTCATCAGAGCCATCATCCTTCATAAAATCAGGGTATCCCCCTTCTCCACACGCGAGCACAAATGCTGATAACATAAGCGCTAAAATTAAATACTTCTTCATATGTTTTCTCCATCCTCTTTTTGACTGACAACCACAATCAGTCCTCTATTTTAATGAGCTTACAACCCAATAAGCCTAATACATCCTGTGTATATTACTAAATTTTGCTTGATAGCTCAAGGCTTTTATTTACATAATGACAGAGAGCCCTCTCAATTCCCCAAATCATCGCTCACTTTCACTTGCACTGTCTCTTCATAGCAAGCAAAGCAAGAATCTACAAAATGCTTCTCAGGTGCTTTGGTGAGCATGCTCACCACTGGCACTATCACAAAGCCTGCTAGCATAGTGAATGCGCCAGCATTGATGGGCGATTGCAGCACCGTGGGAAATGATGCCCTGAAAAAGATATTGAGCACCATAAGCACTGTGGCAAACACAAAACACGACCACACAGCGGCTTTGCTTGTGCGCTTCCAATAGAGGCCAAAGAGCAGCGGCGCAAGGAAAGCTCCAGCCAGCGTGCCCCATGATATGCCCATCAGCTGCGCTATAAATGATATGCCACCTTTATATTGAATAGTGGCTATCACTGATGAAATAGCAATGAAGGCCACTATCAGCGCGCGTATGATGGCTAGCTGAGCTTTATCGCTCATATTCTTGATGATATTGCCCTTCAAAAAATCAAGCGTAAAGGTTGATGCCGACGTCATCACTAGCGCAGATAGCGTTGACATTGAGGCGGAGAGCACCAAGATCACTACGATGCCTATCAATACAGTGGGAAAGCCCGATAGTATTGTTGGGATGATGCTATCGAAGCCATTGGCATTCACATCCACCACATCAGAATACAAGCGCCCAAAGCTTCCAAGGAAGTAAGAGCCGCCAGCTACGACCGTTGCAAAGATAGTGGAGATCACCGCGCCTTTAGAGATGGCCTTCTCAGAGCGTATCGAGTAAAATTTCTGCACCATCTGCGGCAAGCCCCATGTGCCAAGCGATGTGAGGATCACCACGCCTAAGAGGCTTAGCGGATCAGGGCCAAAGAATGAGGCGAACACACCAGGCGAGCTACTGACAGCCGCATCTTCCACTCGTGCAAGGCCATCAATAGCAGCCATGAAGCCGCCATTATTTTGCAGCATCACGGCTATCACCGCCACTATGCCCGCAAGCATCACAAGCCCTTGGATAAAATCATTGATAGCTGTAGCAAGATAGCCGCCAACAATCACGTATACGCCTGTGAGCACTGCCATTGCCACGATGCACACTGTGAAATCTATGCCAAAAGCCATTGCAAATAGGCGCGAAAGCCCATTATAAAGCGAGGCGGTGTATGGAATCAAGAATATAAATATGATGATCGATGCGCCAATTTTTATCGACTTGGAATCAAAGCGTGAACCAAAAAATTCTGGCATGGTGGCACTATCCATATGATGAGTCATTAGCCGAGTGCGGCGGCCAAGCACGATCCACGGCAGCAGCGAGCCGATAAAGGCATTGCCAAGGCCGATCCACGTGGCAGCCATGCCAAATTTCCAGCCAAATTGCCCCGCATAGCCCACGAATACCACAGCAGAAAAATAAGATGTGCCATAGGCAAACGCCGTCAGCCACGGGCCAACAGAGCGCCCAGCCAGCACAAAGCTATTCACATCTGATGCATTCTTGCGGCAGTAAAAGCCGATAAAAACCGTAATCAAAGCAAAAATCAATAGTAACGATACTTTAATGAGCATTTTTTACACTCCTGTAAACAAAATCAACGTGACGCTAGCGTTCCTGGATGAAAGGCACCTTTTGCAGCGGATACAGCTTCTATCTTGAGGCCAGCTTCCAGCATGTTAGCTCTAGCTTTTTTACCACAAGCATAGGTGACAAGCACGCCATCAGCGGCTAAGAGGCTACGCAAGCGCGCGAATACCTCTACTTGCCACATCTCAGGATTCTTTGACATACTGAATGGATCAAAGTATATCGCATCAAATAGGCCATTGATATGATAAATTGCCTCTAAGGCTTCCATCACATATATCTCCATAGATGCATTGCCGCAATAGCCATGCTGTAAGCAATTACGCACCATATGATAGCCATCAAGCGGCCATAGGATTGGCATATTGCGGACAAGCTCCAGTAGGTGTGCATCTTTTTCTATGCTTACGATATGCAGCCTATTTGTGATCCCTTGCTGGCTAGCCATATGGAAGGTGGTGGCGCAGTTATACCCAAGCCCAAAGCAGAGATCCATGATTCGCACATCTCTTGTACGCGCCTTATCAATAATGCCTGAGGCATTGACAAATTTATGCAAACTTTCTGTAAATGCCCCGATTGACTTGGCTCTGTAAGCTTCCTGATAGGCGAGGCTATAAAACATTGCCGAGCCATCAGCAGATACAGTTAGCTTTTTATCTTTATATATGGGCACTAGCATTCCATTTATTCCTTTCTCAGAACTGCGTTCTTCGAGGATCGGCTTCTTTATCCTTGGTGGCATAGCCACACTGCGGATACGTTGCCTCCGCAATTCAGTCGCTTCGCTCGTCTTGCGACAGCTCCGCCTCTGTAAACGGCTGCACGAGTAGTGTTTTGAAATGGTCATATATCACAAAGCCTGTGGGCGTGTTTCTTGGCTTGCGCACGTGTTTTTTCAGCGTATAATCCACAGGCACTTTCTGCTCATGCTTGTTCTTGCTGTGTGCAGCCGTCAGCCGAGCAGCGAAAGTCAAGAGCTCATCACTCAGATGCGGCGCAGTAGAGCGTATAATACAGTGTGCAGAAGGAATTTTCTGCGCGTGCAACCACATATCCCCAGCTTGCGCAAATTGGAAGACCAGACGATGGTTAGAGGCGCTATTGCGACCTATATAGATAGTCGCATCACCCCAATGATACT
Organism: Deferribacteraceae bacterium; assembly: GCA_031285285.1. Lineage (GTDB taxonomy): Bacteria > Chrysiogenota > Deferribacteres > Deferribacterales > JAISNW01 > JAITWL01. The sequence goes on from JAITWL010000305.1 coordinate 4,642, forward strand.
CCCAGAAGCTAGCTTCGCCTTTAGCCTGCTTGCTCGCCTTATCGCGCTTCAATAGCTCCGCAAGCTCTTTTAGAGCGTAGATATCGGCGTTTGCAACATAATAAAGCTGCTCCTCAGCTGATTCTATGAGCTGGCGAGTCTGCTCTAGCCGCTCTTGCAGCAGTGGCACAGCACGCTTGAGCTTCGCCGCTCGCTTATATAGCTTATCTGCATAGGCTGCAGGCGCGATATCCGCATTGTAAGTATATATCCGCTCCTGCATACCTGTATCATCATACTGAGTTAGGTTATATTCGCCAACACCCTTGATTATATGGAGGTTTGATTTGATAAGATCGGCCTCAGCGTTCATTTCAGGATATTTTATGGCATCTACCAGCTCGCATTCTAACTTGGTGGCTAGTTTTTGATAGTGCTCCAGCTGCTTAGTGTAGAATTTGCGCAGGCTTTCGCTAAGCTTAGCATCTGGCTCTGTAGGAGTCTTGCTAGTGGCAGATTTGCTCCATGATATGTCTTCAAAGCTAAGCCGAGACGCTCCTTCAAATGGTGTGAATGGCACAATTTTGCCTTTCTCAGTCAGGTAAAAGCTATCGCTGATTAACTCTTGCTTGATTAACTCTATCGCTTGTGTATAGCCGATTTCATCGCGATAACGATTCGCAATAGCTGCTGTGAGCGGATAGAAGCCAACTAAGTCATTGAAATCGCTTGTGTCAGCAGGCTTATCAAGCGAATAGCGCTTATTGGCTCGTGGCTCGGTGTACACCTTGCCCACCCCGATATCCCTATCAGCATCAATATTTTTGCCAGATATGCGAAAAAGTATAGTACCATCTTCACCAAGCAAGAAGGCATTGGAATAGTTGCCCATAGGCTCAAGCACGAGCTTATATGTCATTAGCTTGCCACTGGGGCGGCGCTTCTCGAGCATAAGCCAGCCAAGCCTATCATATGGGCGATCACCAGCTGTAACAAGCCGAGCGCCACTCAAATTAGCCAATACAGCCGCTGACTCACCCAAGGCCGTTTCCACAAGCTCTAAAGCAGGCGGGTTAGTGTTAAAAAGCAGCGTCAGCTGACTCTTTGCAAATATCGATATATATAGCTGCCCTCCCAGCAAGGATACTCTATTGATAGAACTGCCAAGATAGCGCTTATTGATAATGTTTATTGTTTTATGAAAACTAAGTCCGTCCATGATGGGCATTATGGCATATTTATATGAGAAAGTCAGTAAAATAAAATTCTATAGCCTAGCTCCCCATTTTGTTATATACTGCCTATTATGCATAAAATAAAATTATTCACAGTTCTTATTATCACAGTATTCACAGCATCTTGTGCGTGGCTCTTCCCCCCAACGCCTGAGAATATAGCGGCTCGGCTGCTCAGAAATTCGACATCAGTGGCAGAGCTATCTTCTGCCATGTTCAGCGAAGG
>JAITWL010000240.1 GCA_031285285.1 Deferribacteraceae bacterium
CTTGTTGGATCGTCTAGCACAGTATGCCAGAGGCCGTTTGTGCCTTGCAAGCGCTTGAGCTGCCACACCTGCGATTTGTATGTGTCGAGTATAAATTCTTTTAGGCCAGCATTCATAGAGCCTTTGAACATGCTGATATAGTCAAGTATCCCAAGTGTAAACCAGCTATTGCCTCTGCACCAAAATACGCCACCAAAATTATCATTACGATTGAAGCTCCAGCCATGAAAAAACAGGCCAGTGTGCTTATCATAAAGATACTTGATATGCATCAGCACTTGCTTGATGGAGATATCGATCCATTCTTGATTTTTATATTTCTGACCCATCTTATTTAGGAATAGCAAAGTCATAAATATCGTATCAATCCACATCTCGCTTTCATTCAGGCGCACGCCTTGGCGATCGCCATTCGCGCTAGTGACATGCTGAAAGCCGCCTTCACGCGTGCGTGGAATGCAATTTACCAGCCAATTTGCCCAGTCAACACAGAGTTTCTCAAATTTTTGATTCTTATAGTCATCATTTAGCTCGCAGAGTGTCAAAAGCGGTGTAGTTGTGTTAATATTCTTCGATGGCAAGCCTTTTTCAATATTATCTTCAAACCAATTATATAAGAAATCTTTGTATTCATTATTAGGCAAGGCCTTTGTAACCGATAGTAGACCATAGAGGCCAACTCCCTGCGGCCAATCCCACTCATGAATGCCAAAATCCCTTTTGAAAAATCCTATAGCTTCGCCGCCTTCCGCCAGCTGATCCTCATTTTCTGGCCCGCCAAGGTTCATTAGCTTGTTGACGACTAGATCAAGTTTATTGAGAACGGTTTGTCTTTGTATGTTTTTCATTAGTGCCTCCTAATTAATTCCGCCACATCCCTGTGATGGGCTTCACGGCGGCATTGGCCGCCGACAACCCCCTAACCCCTTCTAGGGGAGCTTAGGTTCAAAACATTCACAATTATTTCATCAAGCCCAATAGCTTAGGCAGCCATTCGCTAAATGCAGGCACATATGTAATCAGTAGTAGCGCAACCACCAGCGATACAAATAGTGGTATCAGTGGCTTGATTACATTTTCGATCTGCAGCTTAGCTATACTACAGCCCACAAAGAGCACGTTACCCACTGGCGGCGTGATTGTGCCTATAGCAAGGTTAGTCACTATCATCACACCAAAATGTATTGGCGACATGCCAATATCTCTAACTACTGGCAAGAAAATTGGCGTAAATATGAGCAGTGCTGGAGCCATATCCATAAATGTGCCAATGCCCAAGAGGCAAAGAGTGATGATAAAGAGGATTACATATGGATTATCAGAAATCCCTAAAAGCAAGCTGCTTAGGGCTTTGGGTAGGCCAGTGAATGACATCACAAACGATAGCACCGCTGATGCGCCGATAATCAGCATAACTATCGTTGTCATAATAGCAGCATCTTTTAATATGTTAGGGATCTGATCAAGCTTGATGCTTCGATACACACAGACAGCCAGTATAAAAGCGTAAGCAACAGCGATTGCGGAAGCCTCTGTGGCAGTGAATGCACCACTCAAGATGCCGCCCAATATAATCACCAGCAGAAACATGCTTGGTGTCGCCGCCCATATTGTGCCCAATACACTGCCTGTGTTATAAGCTTTGGCGCTTTTTGATACATAGCCGCGTTTCTTCGCAATTATCAGCGCCACAGCTCCACAGCAGAGTGCCCAGATCAAGCCAGGGATTATGCCTGCCATAAATAGAGCTGCAACGGACGTGCCGCCCGAGGCTGCAGAATACACAATAAAAGCTGTGGTTGGAGGGATTAACTGACCAACTGGCGCAGATGCGATATTCACAGCAGCTGAGAAGCCTTCATCATAGCCATCTTCTTTAGCCAAAGGCAGCATAACGCCGCCAACAGCTGTAGCCGCAGCGATACCAGAGCCAGATATTGCGCCAAAGAGTGTGTTACCTGCTATATTTGCAAGCGATAGCGCGCCTGGGATATACTTGAGCACAAGCATCGCTAGATTGATAAGCCGTCGGGCTATGCCGCCGCTACTCATCAATAAGCCTGCTAGTATGAAGAAGGGCACAGCCAAGAGCGTGAAGCTATCTATACCACCAACAATCTTTTGTGCAGAAATAAACACACCAAAGCCAGGGGTGAGGAACGTAGTGATGGTGATAGCCCCTGTAATAACTATACTATATGACACAGGTACACTGAATACCAATAACAGACCAAACACGATCACGAGCATAAGTGCAGCTTGAATCTCCATCTTAGGCCTCCTTCATTTCTTTAAAATACGCAGATAGATGCTTGATGCAGTATAGAGATGTCAGGATGCCAGAAATCGGCAGCCCCACATAATAAAACTCCATCGGCATCTGCATAGCAGGCGAAATCTGCCCGCTAGAATTCAGCGTCACCATAATGCCGCCAACAACAAACACTGATATGCTCAAGAAAAGCACGATACACTCTATGATTATTTTATTGCGCAAGAGGTTTTGCGGCTGAAACTTAGCCGTGATAAATTGAAACGCAATGTGCTTATATTGCCCATAAGCATATGGTGCGCCAAGCATGGTGAGCCATATCAGGGCATAACGCAAGAATTCTTCTGTATACTTGCTGGGGTTGCTTAGAATAAATCTAGTCACCACCTGCCATAGGCAGCCTAATGTCATCAGAGCCATTAGGAAAACTAGCGCTGCGCCAAGAAACTTATCAATTGACTTCATTATTAGTTCCTCCCACTATATTTTTGTATGTCATCATACAATCTCTTATAATCATCACCAAGAGAGGTGAAATCCTCATGTATAGGCTGCACAGCTTCGATAAATGCAGTTTTATCAATATCGCGATAAATGGTTGTGCCCATCTGCTGCGCCTGCACTATGGCTTCCTCCATCATCCTATTGTACATATTGGTAAAGTTATTATTGATCTTCACAAA
>JAITWL010000307.1 GCA_031285285.1 Deferribacteraceae bacterium
TGTGGTTTTCTCTATTGTGCCTATATAAATTAACAATCCTAGGAATACAAAACTCAACACTTCGCAAATGGGGGGGGGTAATCGGTGTAGTATTGTTTTTGCATCTATAGTTGCTATGAATGCACCTGCTAATAGTGCAAAGCAGCGCATGGCAAAACTATAATAGCGAATGTTATCATCTATGTCGCTATTTCTTAACCCAATGTATGCCATAGCTACGAGCCCCAAAAATAAGAGCCATTGCCAATCTCGCTTACCAAAGTTTTTTGCCAAAATCACAAGCAGAAAAGGCAACAAAAAGTACCATTGCCACTCGATGGATAAGCTCCATGTATGCAACAAGGGCATAATTGACGTGTCATCAGCAAAATAGCCAAAATCAAGCGAGGCGAAATATTGATTAGACTGAAATAGGCTCAGGCTTTTTAGGCTGGCAGCAAACTTGATCAAATCAGCTGGAGTTGCTCGCCAGTATTCAAAAAGCACTGTTGTGATCATTAGCACAATTAACAAAGGCTGTATACGCCAAAAACGACGATTAAAGAAATCTACTATGCTGAAATTATCCTGCTGTATGCCTTTGTATATGCCAGAGGTGATCAGAAAGCCTGAAATCACAAAGAATATATCTACACCAATGAAGCCAGCAGGAAAGGCGCTATATCCTGCGTGGAATAGCACAACAGATATAACTGCTACAGCACGAAGACCTTCAATGTCAGGGCGGTAGTTTGGTGCACTTTTCATTGAAAATCCTTTAACATATCAATGGTCATTGCCTTATCATCAACATAAAAATCTGCTGCTGGCTTACCAAAATGAAGCGAGTGATATTTCACGCCCCAGCTGGTAAGTTGTTTTTCTGTTACAGTACGCCAGTCTTCGCCTGTGCCACTACCACGCGCTGTGTGGAGGACGATTCTGTTGCCAACATCATATAGCTTATTGCATATTGCTATGATTGCGACATTTGCGGTATTATTGGCATAGTCGCCACCTAAGTCTTTTGCATCTGCTTTTTCGCCAAGCACACCATCTATATCAAAGCAGAATGTTTTGCCTGTGGGCAGAGATGCCCTTCGCAATAAAGCTTCTACAATAGGCCAGTCGGCGGGTTCATCTATCTCCACAGCTGTTTCTTCTGGCATTTCATAAGCAAATACTGAGCCAGACAGGCGGCATTTATCACGTAATATATTGCTGACTGAATTGATATAGCAAGCACCATTTTCCATGAACATGCCAGCAAAATCTTGACGGCGTGGGCGGTTTGTGAAATCATAATTAATGGGTGTACCATCTTCATTCCAAAAGAAACGCTTGGTGCGAATGCACGATAGGGCGGAATCTTTGCCGCTTGCCTGCCACTTCGCAAACATATCATCAATCATGCTGGTAGTAAGCAAAGGCGATGTCGCTTGGATCAAAATAAAATTGTCATTGTCATCATAGTGAAGCGCATCTAAATATTCCAATATTACCGATTCTGTGCTAGCAGTGTCGGTAGCATTTTCAGGCTTGCGATCATATACAATCACTTTTGGTAAAGCCATATTGCCGATCACCCTTTTGATTTCTGCGCTGTCCGTGGCTATGATGACTTGATCAATACAAGCAGCATCGCTAGCAGCTTTGGCTGTCCAATAAACCAATGGCTGACCATTGATTATTTTTATGTTTTTTAGTGGAATTGATTTTGAGCCACCACGGACAGGGATAAATGCGATATTCATTTGCTTGCCTCTGTTGAGTTGTTGTTTATAAATGGGTTGCCGTATTTTTCAAGATACATTTCACCTAGGCGATGGGAGGCATAGGCAGTGATATGGGAGCCTGTGCTATAAATTGGGTAACCATCAACTAGAGCAGAACAACTGTTGTCAGGACAAATAAGCTCATACAAATCCATGATTATGATTTGTGGGTATTGCTGTTGTGCAGACATCAATACATTTCGCCAAGCTAATTCGTCAGGATTATGCATAATTGTACCTTCAAAACTACAATTTTTAACATTAAAGCCGCACTGCTCATATTTCCCTATAGGATGAGTCTGCACACCTACAATGAACACTGGTATTGCTCCATTATTAATAATAAATTCAATTGTGTCTTTGAGAGAATATATAAAAATTTCCTCTAAAGTTCCTTTAAAGTTATCGTTGTATACGGTGTTAAATGATGATTCATTCCTTTTATTTGCACCATAGTAGCGTGCATTGTTTCCAAAAATGACATATTCATATTTCTGGGTAGAAATATCAAGAAATATGTGATTAATTATTCGCTTTTTGTCATCCATCCCTGCAATTTGAGTAACTTCACTATTAGATCGTTTATCTATTTGATATGTGTCTTTCAATGGCATCATATTGCCTCTGCTTAACTGAACACCTGCCAAACCAGCATCGTTAAGAATAACATGTACTAGCTCCCTGAAATGATCTCCCCATGAATCCCCTATAAGTAAAACTGTATGGCTTACTTTATTATCACCTATAGAACATTGTTGATAAGTTTCAAGTGTTATTTTACCAGGGTCTTGGCAGATGCCAAATTTAGCGTTATGTGGCACTTGCCACTCATTTTGTATCGCATAATTTGGATTCCTTTCAGGATACCCCTGATATTTCACTGCCCTTCTATCAAAGTGATACGCCATCAATGCGGGCACGGCTACCAACAACATAAGCGTTGCAATCAATGGCACTTTCTTATGCAGTTTTCTGAGCGGATTTTCGATAAATTTATAGCTCACAGTAGCTACCGCCACAGATATTGCTATCAGCACAGCAAATTCCCAGCCTGTCACCTGTATCTGTGTATACCTTGCATATGCGAATATTGGCCAATGCCAAATGTAAAGCGAATAACTTATCATGCCAATAAACACAAATGGCTTGAATGACAGTATTTTCCATGCTAGCGTTTTGTGCTCTGCCGAGCCTAAGACTATCAAAAAGCTTGTCAATAGCACCACCCAGAGCGTAAAAAAGTTTGGATATTCTGGCGTGGTCTTCTCTATTGTGCCTATATAAATTAACAAACCTAAAAATATAAAACTTAACACTTCGCAAATGGGGGGGGGTAATCGGTGTAGTATTGTTTTTACGTCTACGGTTGCTACGAGTGCACCTGCCAACAATGCAAAGCAGCGTAGAGTAAAACTATAGTAGCGGATGTTGTCATCGACATCGCTACTTCTTAGCCCTAGATATGCTGTGGCAATAAGTCCCACAAACAAGAGCCATTGCCAATCTCGCTTACCAAAATTTTTTGCCAAAATCACAAGCAGAAAAGGCAACAAAAAGTACCATTGCCATTCAATAGATAGTGACCATGTATGTAGCAATGGCATAATCGAAGTATCATCAGCAAAATAGCCAAAATCAAGCGAGGCGAAGTATTGATTAGACTTGAACAAAGTCAAGTCTTTCAAACTTGCAGCAAATTTGATCAAATCAGCTGGAGTAGCTCGCCAGTATTCAAAAAGCACTGTCACGATCATCAATACAATCAGCAATGGCTGTATACGCCAAAAGCGACGATTGAAAAAGTCTACTGCGCTGAAATTACCTTGCTGTATGCTTTTATATATGCCAGAGGTGATCAAAAAGCCTGAGATCACGAAAAATATATCCACGCCGATAAATCCAGCAGGGAAAGCACTATAGCCTGCATGAAATAGCACTACAGAAACTACAGCGATACAACGAAGACCTTCGATATCGGGGCGATAGCTTGGTCTTATCATAAAAAAATACTCCTTGGATCCATCTTCAAGGGATATTTTAGGTTGCCAGCCATGAATAAGTATTTATGCTCCATGGTAGTTAATACTATTGATATTTTATTCATTTTCGTTCCTAAATGGTGTTCTCTCTGGTATTGGTGCGCCATCATATACTTCTTTCAATGATGCAGCGATATGACCTATATCTAATGCTTGATAACCAACCTTGTATAAATCATATGCTAAAACGGTCGCAGTTGGGCCAGCAGAGATCAGCACAAGCCAGTCTGTAGAATATTTCTTAGCAGCCTCAAATATGGTGTCATATTCATCCCAAGCGTTCGCTGGAGGTATATTGATAAAAGCTT
>JAITWL010000313.1 GCA_031285285.1 Deferribacteraceae bacterium
TCGTTTCATGACAAGTCTATTGCGAGGCTCATGCGTTGCCAATCCAGCGTTCCTAATAATTGTCGGCCAGAGGCCATCATAATCCTGAATCCTAGATTGCTTCGCAGAGCTCGCAATGACTAAGGATAATAACACAATGCAGTCATTTATTCATTATGGTAATTTTTTCCTAGTTTTTTTGCTAGCTTTTCTTAATAAATTACTATAGTATAGCCTTCCCTATTTGTGAAGTGGGGCAGAATGTTATGGAAATTGAGCAACTATGGATTATTTTTCCGATCTGTTAGCAATGTTTGTATCTTGGGTTGTCCGTGTGGTGGGCAAGCTAGGCTATGCTGGCATCATCATTATGATGGGGTTAGAAAGATCCTTTGTGCCATTTCCTAGTGAGGTGGTGATCCCTCCTGCAGGTTATCTCACTGTGCATGGCAATATGAATATAGCTCTTGTGATAGTTTGCGGCATTTTTGGCTCAGTGCTGGGTGCTTCGTTTAATTATTGGCTAGGCTTGCGCTTTGGCCGTAGTTTTTTACAGCGCTATGGCAAGTATCTCTTCCTTACAGAAGAGCGGTTAGTATATATGGATAAGTTTTTTGCCCAACATGGCGAGATCACAACGCTTGTAGGCAGGCTTATCCCAGTGGTGCGACAATATATATCATTTCCTGCTGGGCTTGCCCGCATGAATTTTGCCAAGTTTGCAACATACACAGCCATCGGCGCATCTGTGTGGGTGGTGATCCTTGCCATGCTTGGGCGTGTGGTGGGCAATAATATTGAGTTAGTGAAAGAACATTTACATACAATACTTTTCGTGCTGCTTCCTGCGATGATCGTGCTTGTAACGGTCTATATCATAGTGAAGCGGCGCAAAACAAGGATGGAGACAGATGAAACTCGTTAGTATCGTCTTTTTAGTGGCAGCATTGGCGCTGCCAACATTCGCGGGTTACACCGTGCAGCAGGGTGATACCCTATCAGCAATATTGGCCGCTGAATATTCGCATGAAGAGATCGTAGCGCTCTCGCAAGAGCTGAAAGCCGAAGTGCCCTCCTTTGTGCTGCGCACAGGGATGAATATCGAGCAAGATGGCACGGAATATACATTTCGCCTAGCTGTTGATAAAGATGCCCGCATCTATAGGGAAGATGGCCTTGCTAAGCTATCTGTGCTCAGCTATGAGCGCGAAGTTATGCCCACTATAGTGTCGGGTACTATCACCTCTAGCCTCTTTGCAGCTGTGGCTGAGATTGGCGAAGATATCGAGCTTGCCGCCAACATAGCGCGCATGTATGAATGGGAGTTTGACTTTTTTAAAGATATCCGTGTGGGCGATAGCTTCACAGTGCTTTTAGAAAAAATCTTCATCAATGGCCGCTATGTGGGCTATGGACAGATACTAGCAGCTGATTTTGTAGTGCAAGGCCGCAGCCATAAAGCCTATCTTTATACTGATGGTAAGACTGCTGGCTACTATGACGAGAAGGGCGCTGCACTTGAGCGCGGATTCTTACGCGTGCCACTATCCTATAGCCGCATCTCATCACGCTTTTCAAGCAGCAGACGCCACCCAGTATTTGGCAATTACCGCCCACACTATGGCGTAGACTATGCTGCGCCTAGGGGCACGCCTGTGATGAGCACAGCTGCAGGCACTATCGAGGCAAGAGCATATGCCAAAGGCAATGGCAACTACGTTCGCATACGCCATGCCAATGGATACACCACATATTATTTGCACCTTAATGGCTTTGCATCTGGACAACGCGTAGGCACACCTGTGAAGCAAGGTGAGGTGATCGGCTATGTAGGAAGCACAGGCTATTCCACAGGCAACCACCTTGATTATCGCATAAATCATAGAGGCAAATGGCTGAATCCTATAAATTTCATTGCAGAATCACCAAAGCTTGAAAAAGAGCATGTGGAAAGCTTTATGGCTGTAGCTGCTGCTCGCCAGCAGACGCTCAAGCAGAGCTATATGTATGCTGGAATGTGGAAGCCTACACTAATACCATAGAATAATTAAAGGACTTATTATGAAATTTACCAATGTAAGATTACTGGTAAAAGATTACAAAAAATGTTTTAATTTTTACACTGAAAAATTAGGTTTTGAAGCGGCATATGATCTAGGCGATTGTTATGCCTCATTTAAAGTTGCTGATGGTATTGAAGGGTTTGCAATATTTACATCAGACCTTTTTGCACCAATTGTTGGCAATGCTGAAAAAATTCAGCCGGTCAATTGCAGAGAAAAGTCATTAGTATCATTTGAAGTTAAAAATGTAGACGAAATTTATAGGCATTTTTTGTCAAAAGGTTTAACGTTTGTAAATGAACCAATTGATATTCCTGATTGGGGAATGCGTGTTGTTCATTTGCGTGACCCAGAAGAAAATTTAATTGAATTTTATACACCATTGAAAATGGGGTAATTTTGATTCTAAATACAATAATATAAAATGGTCATATAACAGGACTGTATGCGTTTTTATGGAATCTTATCGTTTCAATAAGCTGCCAGAGATAATGGTGGAAAAATATGGCGATGACTATCTTGAATATCGCAAGCACTGGGCTGATGCTGCATATCTGCCAGAAAATGCGCCGCTGCATCTTGATATTGACCTGCGGGATGCTTGCAATCAGCATTGTGCTATGTGTCATCAGCTTTATCGCAAGCGTACAAATATCGTAAGCACTCAAAGCATCATTGATAAAGCGCTTTCAGAAGCCTCCACCCTAGGTTTGAAATCTATAAATATTGGCGCATCTTGCGAATCACTGCTTGAGGAAGATTTATTATTCTACACACTCTCAAAAGCACAAGAATATAAGATTTTGGATACTTTTATCCATACCAATGCAATCCTCCTGACGGCTGAAACAGCACAAAGGCTGATTGATTCAGGGTTAAAGCATCTCTGCATATCTTTGGATGCTGCCACAGAAGAGAGCTATCTCAAAATCAGGCGCTCAGATAAATTCAAGCTTGTCGAAGAAAATATCAAAAATTTTATCAAAATACGTGGTGAAAGCTTTTTCCCTGAGCTACGCCTCTCATTCTGCCTGACGCCTATTAATAGCCATGAAAAGGATTTATTTTACCAAAAATGGGAAAATATTGCGGATCTGATTGAGTTTCAAGACTATAGGGAAGTGGAAAATAGCGTGAAGGGTGTAGACAAAGCTGCCCGCCACAGCTGCAAAGAGGGCATCAAGCGCGCCATGCTTTGGCCAAATGGTGATATCGCGGCCTGCTGCATGGCTTGGGAAGCTGTCACCTTTGGCAACATTGCAGATACACCATTTGCACAGATATGGCAATCAGCAAAAGCCAAAACAATCCGCACAAGCCTCGCCAGCGGTGAAAAGCTGCCGCACGTTTGCAAGATGTGCCTTGCAGGTTGAATCTAATGTTGATTAAGAATTCAATAAATCCACGAATTTTTGGCGCACTTCGCTAGCTTTGCCGCAGCTCATCTTGCCTTCGCTGCAAGCGCCACCTACACAGGCTGGGCCTGCTTTGCTAAATATTGATGGGGCTATTGGGTATGCTTTGGCTAGCATCTGGGTGGCCATCTCCCGAATCTCCCATTGGGCACGTGTGCAGCAACGCACTTGAAAGAAATGCAGCAGCTCGCGAGCATTCATAGTGACAATGATCTTTGTCTCGCAAGCGTTTGGCAGCAGATAGCGCGCATCCTCAGCAGCTATGCCCAGAGCGGCCAGCTTATCATAGCCCTCGGCTATCTTGCTCATTATATTATTAAACTCAGTTATAGCAGCATCATTGGCAGCTATTTCTGGCGGGATGATATATGGAAAGCTCGTTTGCTTATCGCCAACGAGCTTAGTGCCGTGCGCCACATAGCGTTGCGACTTTTGAGAGTAGCTAGCTATGCGGTGGCGCACTAATTGATGGGTCAGGGCGCGCGAAACGCCCTCAATACCGAAAGTAAAAGAAAGGTGTTCAAAGACCGAATGGTGCCCCATAGAGGCAATTTTTTCTAGAAAGGAAGCCTGCTCATCCGAAGATAGCGACAGGCCATTAGGCGCAACTTTATCTACAAGCTCAGCAATATCAGCGCCAGAATAACATAGCTTTGCCGCCAAAGCAGCCACAAGCTCGCCACCCGTATGCGCCAATAGCTCAACTTTTAAAAGCGAGCCAGTATTCATAAATAAACTACTTTTTCTTTGCTTTGTTATCCACAGTGGCATATTTACGCATAAATTTCTCTACGCGACCAGCTGTATCAACAAATTTTTGCTTGCCTGTGAAAAATGGATGGCAAGAAGAACAAATCGCAACACCTGATTTCTCAGCAGTAGAGCGTGTTTTGATCTCTGCGCCGCAAGCGCATTTAAATGTTGTTTCAGTGTATTTTGGATGGATACCTTGTTTCATTGTCTGTCTCCTAAAATATCAAAACCGAGTACGTACTGGAAAAATACTTTCTTTATACGCTGCGGCTTCTACATAAGTCGAATGTTATAGCACACTCACCAATACAAGGCAAGCATTTTTTACATTATTTTAAATATCATCTCATCCACGCGCTGGCAGATGATATGCGCCAGCAGCATGTGTATCTCGGTCACCAATAGCGGATCTGCATGCTCCACAACCACAAGGCTATCGCAAAGCCCGCGCAATGTGCCCTGATCTCTGCCAGCAAGACCCACTGTGCCTGCTCCAGTCTGCCCTGCATAGCGTAAAGCCTTTGTCAGCGCTTCTGACGACTGCGAAGATATGGCAAATACCACATCAACAGGCGTTAATAAGGCAGTGAGCTGCTGCTCAAATATATCAGCTGGTCGCTCACCCAAAAGATAGCTATCTGCAAGCAGCGTGATAGCAGGCAATGGCGGCCGCTGCATACGACAAACACCCATGAATAGCGATTCTATATATTTCGCTATGATATGCGAGGCTCCACTACCGCAGATATAGAGCCTGCCGCCATTCAGAAAGCAATCAGCCACTGAGCGCGCAATAGCTTCTAAAGGCTCTGCCGCCTCGCTAAGCTTCGAAAGCACTGCAGCATGCTCATCCATACGTTGTTTTATTGAATCATTCATATCCTTGCCTTAATCATGGCGTAGATTTGGGAATAGGATAGTTACATAATCTCTACGGCCATACATAATGCGATCAATATAGACTCGCTCTTTTGCAACACGATAAAAGGCAAGATAATTAGCACATACAAGGAAACGATAATCTGAATCCATTATGTCATCAACATCTGACAATAATGTGCCAATCCGTGGAAAATCTGCCAGTTTGTTGATAGTGTGTTGGATCTTGCGGACTGTATTCAAGGCTGCGGGCGGATTTTGTAAAATTTCAGAGATATAATCACTAATCTCATCTAAATCGTGTATCGCACGCCTTGAATATACAATTGTGTAGCCTGGGTTAATTTTACCCACGGTTACGTTCCTCAAAATGTGCTTTCACTTCACTTGCGTCTACCCATCCGCCTTCTTCACCAGAACGTTGTCCTTCATCTAAAGCATCTTTCAGCCTATGCCATGCTAGCAACTTTTCATACTCTTTGTATTCTTCAATATCAAGCACAGCATAGCGCCCGCGGCCATTCTTTGTTAAAAATACTGGCGCACCAATAGCAACATCGCGTAAGACCTCGCCATAGTTGCGCAATTCCGAAATAGGTTTAATATTTGGCATAATTATCTCCCAAAGACATTATGCCTCAAACATTCGTAAAATTCAACGATAAATATGCCTGCACGGCTCTGCCGACTGAGTATAAAGCCGATAGTATGCAGAACCAATGTAATAATCATAAAGAATATTCATTTAGAAGAAAAACCCCAAATTCATAGCAATTTCTTCCTGTTTTATGCGCACTCCATCATTGTTGCCTTCTGCACAATTGGCTATTGTGTGCCCATAAAATTTGATCATGTGGTGTTCACATACGCTTTTGAGCCAGCCTAGGCATAGCTCACCGCTTGCGCGATTGCCAGAGCCTTGTGTCAAAAAGAATGCCAGCTTAGTGCCTTCTGCAAAGCGGCTTTTCTTAGCGCTATCACGCATACAATATAGCCTATCTATGAATAGCTTTGCTTCTCCAGCCATGAATCCCATATAGTTAGGCGCAATCAGCACTATCTGCTTTTCCTGTAGCAAGCTTGCCATGATGGGCGAAAGATCGTCATCTATCACGCATAGATCTGCTCCAGCCCCCTTGCACTGTTTGCAAGCACGGCAGCCAGAAAAAACCATATCGGCCAAGCGTATACGACGAGCAGAAGGATATTTCTCTGCTATAAAATTTGCTAAATATGCACCGTTACTGCTGCGAAAACTAGTCTCTATTATAAGCATAAGCCACCCTCAGCTGATTATAATAGCCATGTGCGACTTTAGCAAGGCAATATGTTCATAAAATTCCACTGTTAGAGAGTAGCTCGCAGTACCTCAAAATTTTCTTGCGACCTGCCTGTAATGCTCGTCTATATTGCATTTTGGAGAGAATACGTCATTACGGCTCTGCGAAGTAATCCAACAATATTTTTAGCGCCCCATTGGATTAATTGCTGGATTGCTTCGCAGAGCCTCGCAATGACATTCGAACATTTTATGACTATTGACGAATATAAGTGAATATAATAGATTACTACCAGTTGTTGATAAAATGAGCTATAGAAGGACTATTTATGAAGGTTATTTACACCGCCCTGCTTTTATTTGCCCTCCTAGTATCTTTTAGCCAAGCGCAAGCGCTGCCTCAGCCTGCTGGCATGAGCATAGCTGATAATGCCACTGCTACAGAAATATTAGACGCCTTCTTAGGCATCCCATATGCGCAAGATGGCGTAGTTGATGAAACTGGCCGCTACTCTTATTTTGCTAAGCCGCAAAAGCTGGCTGCTTCGGCTGGGCTTAATTGCAGCGGCTACACTCTATCAGCCTTCCGCTTCCTTGTGGGCAAAAATATCACTGTGGCCGAGTCGAAGCTCGATCGCAAAGGCGATAGCGGCAAAGGCGCAGCGCTAGGTGAAGATTGGGATTTTGGCTGGGATCTTATCGCCAATATCACTGAAGGTTTTGAGCGCCAAGTGCTATTGCCAAATGGGAGCACTGCAGCTGTGGAAGATATTGATGCGGTTACAGAGCGTGGCTATAACCTGCACGAGCGCGAGACATGGAATGAGCTTTTGCCACGTGTTCGCGAAGGGCATGTCTATCTGCTAAGCTTTAGCCAAGAATCACGCATACGTGGCTATAAGCTAGTGCACTATCATGCAGCCTTTATGGCAATGGATAGAGAAGGCAATGTATGGATGTATCAAACCACTGGCGAAGCTGGCAAGGCATACAGGCGCAATCTCTCCAGACAGGCAGGCCTGCAAGAGTTTTTAGATAATTTTGCTGGCAGCGCCAGAAGCAAGCCGAAGTATATATTAGTAGTGGAAGTGGCTCTACCTAAAGGTTAGGCTTATTTGCTTGTTATTATTTTACAAAAACAGCAATTATACATTTTTGTATAAGTGCATTTTACAAATTTACAGAGGTCGATAATGGCACAAATTCTTATTGATAGGCCTGATTATATAAATAAGCTTTGCTCTTGGCAAACACAGACTGATCTTGTGAAGATCGTTACTGGCGCTAGGCGTTGTGGCAAATCTAAATTATTTGCTTTATTTCAGCAGAAGCTTTTGCTGGAAAAGATGGCTGGCGCTGATCAAATAATCAGCATAAATTTAGAAGACCCCATCCAATCACGAGAAATAGGCTTGGTTTGGACTAAGCAACGACTAGTTGGCTACAATACTTTGCTAGACTTTGTGCTTGCAAAGCTTAATCCTCACAAAATGAACTATGTCTTTATTGATGAGATACAGCTTCTGGAAGATTGGCAACCAGCAGCAAACGGTCTGCGATTGCGGGAAAATGTAGATTTATATCTCACAGGTTCTAATGCGTATATGTTTTCTGGAGATTTGGCAAATTTTTTTGGTGGTCGTTATGTCGAAATAAAAATGCAACCTTTCTCTTTTAAAGAATATTATGAAGCATCTTCAAAAAAACGAATGTTTAAGTCTAGAGCCCAAGAAGATATGCTATATGGAGATAGCTTAGCTAAGGTTTATGATAGCTACATTCGCGAAAGTGGTTTCCCTCAGACAACGGAATTTTGGGGAGATAGGCAAATGATCAATGATTATCTTATGGATACGGTTTATCTTAACACTATTCAAAAAGATATAGTAAATAGATTTAATATATCCGATTCTAGTAAACTTGATGCTGTGGTGCGCTATCTCTTTGATAACATAGGAAAGGAAACATCTATGCGCAGCATTGAGCGTGGCTTGAAAATGGCAGCAATTCCCACAATAAGCAATTATATAGAGGGTCTGTGTGATAGTTATCTTCTTTATAGATGTGATAGATTTGATATCAAAGGTAAGCAATTATTAGAAACAAATCCTAAATACTATGTGGTGGACATAGGCTTAAAAAATGCTTTATTGGGTCACGAAGATGCAGATATGGGCTACAATTTGGAAAATATAGTATATTTAGAGCTTTTGCGTAGAGGATATAGCGTTGCTGTAGGGAAAGTAAAGACAAGAACCATCAATGGGGAAAGAAAAGATATTGAAGTAGATTTTGTAGCCCAAAAGTGTGGTGAACGAGAATATTATCAAGTCGCCTTGTATGCGCTTGAGCCTGAAACTCTCAGGCGAGAATTGGCTTCTTTGGAAGAGATAGATGATAATTATCCTAAATTTTTGCTATCAATGGATCATGGCACTGGCGAAAACAATGGAATAAAGCGTCTAAATGTTTTAGAATGGCTGATGGGTATACACCCAATAAAGTAAGTTCGAGGATTAGGTATGGATCAGGCTCAAGTTCAGCAACAATTAACAGCATTGTTATCAACCCCTGGGATATTGAAAAATATATCCCTTAGTTTGATAGCGCTTTTGGCGATATTAGTATTGCGCTTTATTTTTAATAAAAATGTCAAGATGTGGAAAGGGCTCTCAGTGGAAGCGCGTGGACGTTTAACAGCAGGCTTTCGCAATTTTTCTATATTCGCCTTTATTGTGATCAATTTTTTTATTTGGGGCTCAGAGGTCAAGGAGTTTGCCTTTTCCATGGCGGCTTTTGCTGTGGCTGGAGCTATGTTTTTCAAAGAAGTGTCAATGAACTTCATGGGCGGCGTCTCCCGTAGCATTTCAAAAACATATTCTGTCGGCGATAGGATACAGGTTGGCAATTTTCGTGGCGACGTGATCGAGACAAATATGCTCTCCACAACTGTTTTGGAGATAGGTCCTGGGCTGACAGCTCATCAGTACACTGGCAGCTCTGTTTCGTTTCCGAATGTGCTATTATTGAATACACCTGTGATTAATGAATCTTTTATGCAAGATTATGTGTTGCATGTGTTCAAAGTGCCCGTGAATACTCACGAAAATTGGAAACTCAAGGAGCAATGCCTGATTAGGGCTGCTAAGACCATCTGCGAGCCATATCTCAGCCAAGCGCGCACATCTATAGAAACTATGTCGCGCAGAATCAGTGTAGAGCCGCCATCAGCTGTGCCCCGAGTATCAATAGTGCTCACTGATGCGGATACTATGGATCTCATCGTGCGAGTGGCTGTGCCTATGAAGCGCAAAGGAAAAGTGGAGCAGGAAATAATAAGGCTTTACTTAGAGCTCTTGGAGGACGATGAGTAAGTTGAGTTCTATGGTGAGGTAAAGGTATGACGAAAGTTGATTTTTTATTCTATGCGTTTGGCATTTTTTGCTATTTCTCTATAATTTTTGAGATGAAATCGCAACAGCTCAAAGTGGAGCAATATAATGAGCTGCAAAAGAAGAAGGAAATCTATGCCAGCCGCATGATAGAGCAGAAGCGGCAGGATGCTCTTGCCAAGGCCACCGAAGAGCGTAAGGCCAAAAATAAAGTCGACTTGCGAAGCATGACCAGCACAATGGAGAAGCTCAGCGCAATGTCAGATCAGGAGATTATGCGCAAAAGTAAGGTGACAAGCGGGAAGTAGATTGCAATCCGAGCTGAATCAGAGTCGTTCTGTTCCCATAAAAAATTATTTTCATTTCGTCATTGCGAGACTCTGCGAAGCAATCCAGAATTCAGGATAATTGACGGCCTCTGGCCGAACGATATTTTTAGCGTCCCCATTGGATTAATTGCTGGCTTGCCACATTGCCTCGCAATGGCATTTTAACATTTTGTGACTATGATACTGCGAGATCTGCTGGCATTGCACAAATACAAAAATTCTGCTAATATAGCCCATGATTTTTCGCTCACTGCTGATACAAGGTTTCAAATCATTTGTAGATAAAACACTCATTGAGTTTCCCTCAGGCATCACGGCTATCGTGGGGCCTAATGGTTCTGGCAAGAGTAATATTATGGATGCTCTGCGCTGGGTCTTTGGTGAGCAGCGCGCCAGTGAGCTGCGTGGTGGCGATATGGAAGATGTCATCTTCGCTGGCTCTGAGGCGCGCCGTGCATCAGGCTTTGCAGAAGTGGGGCTGACGCTATCCGATCTGCCCACCGAGATCACCCATAAATGGGGCACCTTTCAGGATGTCACTGTCACTCGCAAAATCTATCGCTCAGGTGAGCGTGAATATTTTATCAATAATCGCAAGTGCCGCCTCAAAGATATCAAAGACATCTTTTTTGACACTGGTCTTGGCGCGCGCAGCATATCTATCATTGAGCAGGAGCGCGTCACAAAGATTGTGAATTCCTCACCCGAAGAGCTGCGCTATTTCTTAGAAGAGACAGCTGGCGTCATCCGCTATAAAGAGCGTAAGAAAGAGGCTGAGGCTCGCTTACGTCAGACTAGAGATAATCTTAACCGCATAGAAGATATACTTGCTGTGTTAGCAGGCGATATGCAGCGCCTATCCGCGCAAGTGGAGCAGGTGCTTGCATATAGAGAGTTGCGCGATCAGAAGAGCACCTTTGAAAAAGCCTTCTTCTGTGTGATTTACAATCAATATGTGAAAGAGCGCACCGAGCTTGATAATAAGCTGGAGCTTGCCCGCGATGCTGCTATGGAGCTTACAGGCCAGCAGCAGGCACAGATTAATGAAGAGACAGCCTTGCAACGCGAGCGGCTTGTCCTCACTGATATGCTAAAAGACTTACGCAAAGAGTATGAACGCTGCAAAGATAGTCTTGCAGCGGCCGAAGGCGACATCAGGCAGTACGAAGCCAATATTGCTTCCGCCGCTCAGCAGCGTGAGCAGCTAGCTATTGATATACAAGCCGCTGACAGCCGCATAGAAGATATGAATAAGCGGCTCTTGGCACTCTCTGAGGCCATACAAGATGTTTTCGATATGGTGAGCGACTTTGAAGATAGAGTGGAAGACTATAGCGCCGAATTAGCCGAGCACAAGGCTATGCAGGAGCGCATCCAAGATGAAAACAAACGCCATAATAAACGTTGGCTTGAGATTAGCCAGCGGGCAACGGAGCTTAGCAATAAGATAAACCTTGCCAATGCTGCGCTTAATAATCAGCAGGCGGCTGTGGCTCGCCTCCAGCGCGAGCAAGCAGAGATGCTTGATGAAGGCGGTACGCTAGATAAGCGTATAGATGAGGCTAAGCAGCAGGCAACAGCCCTTGAGGCTGATAAAGATAGGCTTGTAGGCTGGCAAAAAGAGCTAGAAACCCAGCTTACCGCCAAAGAAGCTGAGCTACAAGCAGCAGCAGAGCAGCAAAGCACGATGAACATAGCCTTGCAAACTGCCATTAGCCGTATAGAGCTGATAGAGGCTGATATGGAAGCGCGTATGTCCACAGGGGCAAGCAGCATCATAGCCGATTATGACGGCGAGCCATACTCAAAGCTTGTGAAGCTCTCAGAAGGCCAGTATTTGCAATATGCCGATCTATATGTTTTCCAAGATGCCCATCGGGCAGCCATACTCGACCGCATCACCAATGAAGACATCTCGCTGCGCTTCATTTTCGCCGCAGATTTGCCAACATTACAGAATGCTACGCCGCTGGCGCATATTTCTGGCTGTCTCTATTGCGAAGGCCGTATATATCGCGCGATAGGTGGTGATGATCCCGCGCTTGCTATACTCAATCTTGAAAAGACGCTTGAGGCTGAGCAGCAGAAGCTTGCCAAGCTACAAACTGAGCGTGATAAAACTATGGAGGCGGTGCAGGAGCTGCAAGCCGAGCTTGATGAGCAGGAAGCGTTAGCCGAAGCCAATGCTGGCCGTCTGCAAGAGGCCGAGCTTGAATGGCATACTGTGAAAAATCAGCTAGGCCACCTTGAGGACTTAAAGGCTAAAATCGCTCGCAATGCATCTGTGCTCGATAAGGAGCTGGCGCTTGCGAAGCAGGAAGTGGCTAGCGCAAAGCAGGCCATAGCAGAGCTTGAAACTAAACAAACCCAGATGGAACACGCCATAGCCAAGGCCGAAGAAGAGCGTGCTATAATAGAAGAGAAGACTGAGGCTATAACAGAACGCATTGAGGAGCTTCGCGAAGAGCATGCTGCTGCTAATAGGGAGCTAGCCAAGTATGGTGAGCGCAAAAGTGCCTTGCAGGCTGAGAAAGCGCAGCTGAATACTGATAAAGCTGATGCCAAAGCCACTCAAGATGCACTAAAGACACGACTGGAGCGGCTAGCGGATGTGCAAGTGGCTGAGTGGCAGACGCTTTTAGCCGAAGCAGGCGAGCGCAAAGCTACAAGCACTAAGGCAGCACTAGTATTTGCTGATGAAATCAAAGAGGCTGAGCGCAAGCTGCTAGAGGCTGATGACAAACTTGTGGCGCTAAGGGCTGAGCTGGCAAAGCTTCGCGAATCACTGCATGGCATGGATATTGCCAACACTGAATATGTGAATAAGCGTGATACTATACACAAGAATATAGGCGAAATCCATATGCAGGTGCAAGCGCTATATAATGTTGATATCAATACGATTTATAGAGATATCGCCAAGGATGCGCCATCAAAGACGCGCATACAGGAGATGATAGCCAATACTGAACGCAGTATCGAAGAGCTCGGCCCGCTCAATATGGCGGCAGAAGCTGAATATGAAGAGAAGGGCAGCCAGCTAGCCAAGCAGAATGCGCAGAAAGAAGATATAGAGAAGGGTATAGATGACCTTAATGCGCTTATTGGCGAGATAGATGAGAGTACAGCGCAGTTATTTTCTGACACATTCAATGCTGTGCGGCAAAATTTTGTAGAAGTGTTCACCCGCTTCTTTGGCTCTGGCAGCGCAGAGCTGCGGCTATCTGATCCCGAAGACCTTTTAAATACAGGTGTGGAGCTATATATCAACCCGCCTGGCAAGAAGGTGAATAATAAAAATCTGCTCTCTGGTGGCGAAAAAGCGCTTGCAGCGCTAACCTTCCTCTTTGCTCTATTTTTGCAAAAGCCCACACCATTCTGCTTTTTAGATGAGGTGGATGCACCTTTAGATGATGCCAACGCCGCCCGATTCATAGCTATGGTGCGCTCGCTCTCTGATAAAACACAATTTGTAATAATCACCCACAAGCACCAAACTATGGCCGCAGCCGATTCGCTATATGGCGTAACGATGCAGGAAGGCGGCGTATCAGCAATGCTAAGCGTGGAGCTGATGTAAATACGCAGAACTTTGCTATCGTGGAAGCACTACCCAGATATATAAATCGCCGTTTTTCTCATCTGTCCACTCGTCCATCACCTGCGGGCTGCCAACAAATTGATCCACCTGCTGCCGCGATAGAGATGAGTATTTTTCTTGGTAATATGCCTGCGTATCTTTGCCAACTAGCAAGCGCTCCATTGTAAACTCACCATAGATATTCACTTTGACGCTTCTAGCTAAATCTGCCTGTGCCTGCACTAAGGCTACACGACGCTGAGTGGCATAGCCGCCTGAGCGCTGCACTTTTGCGATGCCCACGCCACCAATATGGCCACCATAGCCGGGTTGGCTAAACCATATTGGATAGCCATCCACTATAGGATAGTTTGCTGCGCCACGATCAAGTGCCTTCTCTTCCACAGTGCTTCCTGGGCGGGCTTTCTCTTCAATAGGCTTATCAGCAGGAGTTTCAGGCGTTGTAGCGACTGTTGAACAATTCTCCCCGCCAGCAGCTTCGCAATCTAGCTCACGAAAAGCATCGTTTGCTGCTGATTGCTGCCGATCATAGGCTGTGTTACCTGTGGAGCCCGCAGAATCAGTAGGCGCGCCTTCGCCGCCATTATCTAGATCGTTAAAAGCATCATTTGCTGCTGACTGCTGGCGATCGTAGGCGGCATTGCCTGTGGCTGGTGCATCAGAGGCATCTTCATCATTATCCAGCTCATCAAAGGCCGCATCGGCCACGGCATTGCTATTATCTTGATCCCAAGGCGCAACAGGTGTAGATGCCTGCATCCGCTTCTCGTTTTCTATAAGCTCATTTACGTTTGCACAGGCACAGAGCAAGAATGCAAATATTAATACTAATGCTTTCATATTTATTGCCTATCAAGTTCGTTAAAATTTTTATCAGCCTGCTGTTGCTGGCGATTATAATCACGTTCCTGTCCGTATCTATCCACACCAGAAACGGCTGGCGCGCAACTGATGAGTACAAAAGCGCTTAAAATGAACAAAATGAATAGTTTCTGCATATTACTCACCTTTTATAATCTTCAATTCTTCTCTTACGAGCTTCTCTGCGAGGTTTGGCACTAATTTTTCCACTGCTTCGCTGATCGAATCCTGCAAGACTTCTTTCATTATTTTCTCTAGCACATCTTTGCCAACTGAGGCTTCCAGCAGTTTGATCAAATCTTGCTTTGATAGTTCTAGCACTAGCTTTGCTACAGGTTCAGATTGGTTGATAGTCACCTCTTGGGTCACTTGCGCCATAATTGAGCCTGCGGGCTGCGCATTTGAGCTTGCGGGCTGTGCAATTGAGCTTGCAGGCTGCGCAATCTCTGCCTCATCCAGTGTTGGGACTAAGTCATCACTTTCGTCCTCATCGACAACCTCTTCACGCTCGGTGCTAAGGTTCAAGTCATTAAACATTGTGGATAGCTCTTCGCGCTCATCGCCTTCAAGCACGCCTGCATTTTCGCCGAAAACAGCATCTTTTGGCTCTACGCTTTGCGGTGCAGCTTCCAATTCATCCGCTTCATCTGTAGCAGGTTCATCGGCAAGCATGAGATTATCCACCTGCGAAAGCGCCTGATTGTTGCTAAATATATCTTCTTCTGGTGCAATCGCAGGAGTATCAAGCATTTCATCAATTGGGTCGCTTGCCTCTGCCGAAATCGGGCTATCGTCGCCAGCTTCATCCATCATATCAAACATATCCGCCATAGGGTTATTCGCGCTTAATTCAGCACTATCTTCCATCTCTACTTCCGCCTCTTCATCTAGCAGCTCACTTGGCTCTTCGATAGTCAAATCATCAGTTGGTTCTTCTATTTCAATGGCTAAGTCATCAAGCGAAAGCTCATCAGTCTCAACTGTAGGCTCCTCAAGCGCTAAATCATCTAAGCTAGGCTCATCTAGTGCTAAATCTGCGGGCTCTGTTGCTTCTTCTAGGGCTAGATCATCCAGCGAAAGCTCCTCATCTGCCAAGCTAGGCTCTTTTGCCTCTTCGATTGCTAACGCTAAATCATCAAGTGTAGGCTCTTCAAATACTAAATCCTCAAGACTTGGCTCGTCTAAATCTGCGGACTCTGTTGCTTCTTCCTCAAGGGCTAGATCATCAAGCGAAAGCTCATCGGCCTCAGCTGTAGGCTCTTCGAGAGCTAAGTCATCAAGACTTGGTTCATCTAGTGAATCTGCAGGCTCTGCCGCTTCTTCCTCAAGGGCTAGATCATCAAGCGAAAGCTCATCAGCCTCAGCCGTAGGCTCTTCGAGTGCCAATTCTTCATCAGCTAGGCTATCAATGGCCGCTAGGGCTTCGGGGCTTAGCTCATCAGCTATTGGCTCGTCGCTAGCCGCAAAAACATCCTTCACGGGTTCTTCTGCCACGTCGTCTAGTGCTGGTTCTTCTACGATTTCATCTATTGTGTC